>NZ_JBMDXJ010000117.1:0-8570 GCF_048594945.1 Pseudactinotalea sp.
TGGGGAGCGACGCCGTCGACCTGTTCCTGGAACGCGTCTACCCGGATGGCACGTACCTCTACGACGGTGACCGGTTGCCGCTGACCGAGCGGCAGGAGGTGATCACCGTCAACGGCGGCGAGTCCGAGACGATCGTGGTCCGGAGCACCGGGCACGGGCCGATCGTCTCCGACGTGCTGACGTCCTCGCGCGCTGCTGCGGACCGACCGTCCACCGAGGACCAGCCTCCGGCAGGCGTCAGCGGGTTCTCGGTGGCGATGCAGTGGACGGCATTGACGCCCGGCCGGACCGCAGATGCCCTGTTCCTGCTCGGCACGGCGACCGACGCTGCCGACGTGGCCGCAGCAGCGGCCGCGTTCGAGGTGCCGACACAGAACATCGTGTTCGCGACCACCGACGGCACCATCGGCTACCAGGCGCCCGGCAAGATTCCGATCCGTGAGCAGGTGACCGACGGCATCGTGCCGAGTGACGGGTCGTGGCCGCGGCCGGGATGGGACCCACGCTACGACTGGCAGGGTTTCGTGGACCCGACCGAGATGCCCCACGCCCTGAACCCCGACGAGGGCTTCATCGTGGCCGCGAACCAGGCCGTGCAGGAGCCGGGTGCCGGCCCGTTCCTCACGAGCGACTTCGACTTCGGATACCGGTCGCAGGCGATCCGGGACGCCCTCGAGGAGCGGATCGCCGATGGCGGGTCGCTGACCGTGGCGGACATGTCCGAGATCCAGCTGATCGACACGAACCCCTACGCGGAGCTGTTGGTGCCGGTGCTGCTCGAGGTCGACATGCGGGAAGAGGCGGAGGAGTCCGAGGCAGCCGAGTTCACGGAGCAGGCGATCGAGCTCTTCGAGGACTGGGACTACCGCAACGACACCGACTCGGCTGCGGCCGCCTATTTCTCGGCCGTCTGGGCGAACGTGATGCGCCTGACGTTCTGGGACCAGGTGCCGGTGGCCCAGCGTCCCGATGGCGGGTCGCAGTGGCTCGAGGCGGTGCGCGGGCTCCTCGAGGACGCCGAGAGCCCGTGGTGGGACGACCGGGCGACCCTGACCGTCGTCGAGCAGCGTGACCAGATTCTCGCCCAGGCGCTCATCGCGGCCCGCACTCAACTGACCGTGCTGCTGGGCAAGGTGCCCGCCGACTGGCGGTGGGGCTCGCTCCACGAGGCCGCCCCACAGCACCAGGTCCTTGGGGGCGAGGACGTGCCGGGCATCGTGCGGACCCTCGTCAACGCCGACCCGATCGGGGTTCCCGGCGGAAGCTCGATCGTCAATGCGAACGGATGGGATGCCGCGTCCTGGGAGGACGTCGACGGTGAGCTGGTGTACCCCGTGTTCGACGTGACGTGGGTGCCTTCGATGCGGATGGTGCTCGACCTGTCCGACTGGGACGCGTCCACGTGGGTGCAACTGACCGGGAACTCCGGGCACCCGTTGTCCTCGAACTACACCGACCAGTTCGGCGCCTGGGCCGAGGGCGAGACGTTCCCGTGGGCGTTCAGTACCGCCGCGGTCGAGGATGCCGAGGTCGACACGCTCACGTTGCGACCGCCCGGCTGAGCGGGCCTCACTCCTCGCCCACGAACCACCAACCGGCGGGCGTCAAGATGCCGTCCACTGCGCGATCGTGCGCGGCACGGGGGAGCGGGGTGTCGCTGACCTCGTCGGCGAACACGACAGCCACCACCGGAGCATCGGGGCGGCGGTGCTCGAGCACGCGGTCGTACCAACCGCCGCCCTGGCCGAGTCGCACCCCGGTGCGATCGACCGCGAGTGCCGGTGCGAAGACGACATCGGCGCGGTGCAGTGCCGTGATCCCCAGCCCGGGGCCCTCGGGCTCGGGCGGGCGCCCAGGTGCGCGGACCTCGAGCGTGCCGCCAGGCTTGTGCAGCGCCCAGTCCCGACTCAACCCGACGCCGAGGATCGGGAGCAGCACGTCGATGCCGCGCTCGTGCAGGTGGTCGATCAGCGGCTGGGTGGCCGGCTCGTTCGGCCGGGCGGCGTACACAGCCACGCAACCGGCGTCGGCGACGATCTCGCTGGAGTGGGCGGCGATCGCCGTGCCGGCCTCCGCACGCTCCCGGGTCCCGCGGTTGTTGCGGTGGGCGCGCACGGCTTCGCGGAGCAGATGCTTGGCGTCCTCGGTATCGAGGGTCGGGTCGGCTGTGACGAGGGACGACAGCGACCACATGGCCTCCACCTTTCCTTACTGCGGGGCCGAACGCCACTCGGCACCCCGGGATCTCACGCACCACACCACGAGAGCGTGTCTCCCGAACCCGGATCGGCTGCGCGACACCTGCCACGCGCGCTGGCGGCGTTGCGTCCGCTCGAAAGCCGAACCCGGGCTTCCTTCGCGAACGCGCCTTGCCATCGCACCCGGCAGGCGCCGCTCGCTCTCGACCCGGGTTTGGGAGACACGCTCTAGAGTTTCCCGGTGGACCTCACCGACGGCGTCGTGCGACTGCGGCCGCTACGACGCCGCGACGCCGCGGCCTGGGACCGGCTTCGGCGGGAGAACGAGCGCTGGCTGTCCCGCTGGGAGGCCACGTCTCCCGACCCGGTGTCGCGGCGTCCGACCTTCGGTCAGTACGTGCGCGAGCAGGCGCGGGCCGCGCGGCGGGGTACCGGGTACAGCTTCGGGGTCGAGTTCGAGGGCCAGCTCGTGGGTCACCTGACGATCTCCGGGGTGACCTGGGGGTCGTTGCGCGGGGCAGCGATCGGGTACTGGATCGGGGAGCGGTGGGCCGGGCGCGGCCTGATCCCCCGTGCCGTAGCGCTCGCCACCGACTACTGCTTCTTCTCCCTCTCGCTGCACCGGGTGGAGATCAACATCCGGCCCGAGAACGAGCCGAGCCTACGAGTGGTCGCCAAGCTCGGGTTCCGCGACGAAGGTGTCCGAGAGCGGTACCTGCACATCGACGGCGTCTGGTGCGACCACCGCACGTTCGCCCTCACCCGTGAGGAGATCGGACGCGGACTGACGGCGCGTCTGGCCGAGAATCGCCGGTAGCTGCCGACACGCCGAGCGGGTACCGGGGCGCCGGCGCGTGCCGGACCTACCGTCATGACGTGGGCGATATTGCAGGCTGGGTGGTCCTCGGCATCGGCATTCTCGTCTTCGCGTACATCCTTCCTACCGCGATCCGATCGCGGCAGGTGGTGGTCGACTCCCGAGCCGACGACCGCTACTCGGACGATCTCCGGATCGTCGCGACGGCGGGAGCCCGGCAGGTGCCGCCATCGACGTCAGGCAGAGTGTTCGTCCACCCCGCGCGGGCGAACGAGGAGGTCCCCATGAGTTCCCCCGCAGATCGCCAGCTGGCCGCCGCTGACGCGCGCCGCCTGGCCGCTGCTCGCGCTGCGCGCGCCGCTGCCTCCAGCCGCCGTGCAGCGGCGGCGCGCCGCCGGCTCGCACTCACCGGCGTGCTGCTCGTGGTCGCCGGTGGCCTGTGGGCTGCCTTCGCGCTGCTGTCCTGGCCCGTGGTGGCACCCGTGGTCGCCACGGTGGCGCTCGTGGGGGTGGTGATGCTGGGGCGCCGCGCCGCGACCGCCGGCAACGCTGCCGACGCCCGCTGGGAGCGTGAGCTCGCCGCGATCACCTCGCACGCGCGCGACCGCGCCTCCTCCACCGCCCGCCGGACAGGCAAGCCGCAGCTGCGCGTGGACGTGGACCCGACCACGCTCGTCGCGGAGCCGGCACCGGTGATCGAGCCCGAGGTCGCTGCCCCCGCACCCGAGGGCGCCGGTTGGACGCCCGTGCCGGTCCCGCCCCCCGCATACACGCTCAAGCAGTCGGCACCGCGCCGCGAGGTGTCCCCGCTCGTGATGGGGGCGCCGACCGAGGTGATGGAGCCCGTGGTGAGCGACGAGACCGACGCAGCTCCCGCCGTCGAGCCGGAGGAGCCGATCGAGCACTCCGGGCGTGAGAAGCGCGTTCCCGTGGAGCCGGCGATGGACGTCCAGGCGGTCCTCGCCCGCCGCCGCGCGGCGGGCTGATCCGCCGTCCTCGCACCGGCGGCTGGGTGTTATCCTTGTCGCCGTCCTTGGGGCTATGGCGCAGTTGGTAGCGCGTCTCGTTCGCAATGAGAAGGTCGGGGGTTCGAATCCCCCTAGCTCCACAAGGCAGATGGACCAGGGCACGCCTTCCGCCCTGGTCCTTCTGCGTTGAGTAGGCCAGTGATTCGAGGAGCCGCCGCAGCGGAGTGAGGACGACGGAGTCCCCTGGCTCCTCAACTCGCTTCTGGGGGTGCGCTGCGTGGGTTCGTGCGGTGGGGGAGCTCCTGCCGCCACCCCGCTGCCGCGGACAGCGTTTCCGGTCGATTCGCAGTCACCGAGCGACCGCGATTCGCCCATGTCGGGCGCGGTGGGGGCGCGCAGCGCCGGGGGCGCGTGGGGCACGAGTTGTTCACACGTGGGGGCCTGGTGCAGCCTCCATCGTTACGCTCGGATCGTGCCCGAGTCTTCGTTCGATGACGGTGATGTGGACCGCGTGCTCGCCTATGTCATGGAGGCGCGGCCGGATACAGGGGAGCTCGCCCGATCACTGCTCGAGCGAGGCGGTCTGGTCATCGAGGCATGGGGGCCGCTGCAGATGGCGGTGTATCACCTGGAGGTCCGTCGCGGGAACTGGGAGGTCATGTTCCACAGCGAGCGGGGTCACGTCGAGGCGGCGTCCTTCCGCCGGGCCGGGCCGCCCACCCGAGAGAAGTGTCGCCCGATCGGACTGGCGGTCCTCGCGTGGGCGAGGTCCCATGACGTTACGTTCCGGCTGGAGACCCTGGCGGATCTCGACCAGGATCTGGCCGCCCACGGTGCCGACGCCCTGGACTGGCTGGACGCGGGGAACGAACCTGTGGTGGAGCGGCTCTACCAGGCATGGTGGGATGGCGTACAACGCATCGGGTACTCGTCAGCACGCCTGCGCGACCCGCAGCTCGCGGCGGATGTGATCGCGCGACTGGAGGAAGCGGCCCGCTGAGGATGGCACGGCGATCGCGGGTGGCATCTGGCAGCGGCGCCTTCGCTGGACGTCGAGCGTCGCTCAGCGCGGCTGCTGCGGGCGAACGCGTCAGGCTCGGCCGGGCGTCCTGACGAGCCGCTGCAGCCCGGCTGCGATCGCGCCGGCGATCGCCCCGACGACCGTTCCGGTGACCAGACTGGAGCCAGCGGCGAACACCCTCAGGATCACGTTCTGCGCCGCGGGGTCGAGGCCTGCGAGGTTGCCGCCCAGCCGCGGCGGCGAGTCGCCGAAGCTCACGTCCCACAGCAGCTGGTGACCGAGCGCGAGGAAGGCGCCGTACACCAACCCGACGACCACGAGCGTGAGGAAGGCGCGGGGGATCCGCCGGAGTACCGCGACCCCGACCCAGACCACCGGGGGCACGAACACCAGCAGCGCGTTGACAAGCGTCCCGGCGCTGATGAGGCCGAGGTCGTGGAGGACGACGCGCGGCACGGCAAGCAGCGCCAGCCCCACGATCGCGGCGAACGGGAGGCCGAGCCGCCGCTTCGTGGCGACTGCGGGCGATGGGGAGGGGATGTGCTGCACGGGCGTGCCTTCCGGCGTGAGGGGTGGCATGGACATATCTGCGACGGTAGGGGCGCGCCTGTGCCGGCACATCCGCACATCGACGACAGCGAGATACACCCAGAGGCGACCCCGAGCGTGTCCATCTGCGCACGGAGACGCGGCTAGCCTCGGCACCATGCCTCATCACGATCTCGTCATCATCGGCACGGGTTCGGGGAACTCGTTGATCACACCGGAGCTCGAGGGCCTGGACATCGCGATCGTCGAGGAGGGGCGGTTCGGCGGCACGTGCCTCAACGTGGGCTGCATCCCCACCAAGATGCTGGTGGTGCCCGCCGACCGCGTGGTCGAGGCTGCGGACGCGGCGCGCCTCGGCGTCGCCTTCGATCCGCCGGCCGTCGATTGGCCGGCGATCCGCGACCGGGTGTTCGGCCGGATCGACCCGATCGCCGACGGCGGTGAGGCGTACCGCCGCTCGCAGGAGTTCGTGACCGTGTACGACCAGCACGCCCAGTTCACGGCAGAGCGGACGCTGCGTCTCGCCGACGGCACCGAGGTCACCGCGGATCATGTGGTGGTTGCGGCCGGCTCGCGTGTCAGCACGCTTCCGGACGTCCCGGGCCTGCAGCACCTCGATCCGGAGAACGGGCTGCACTCCTCTGACACGATCATGCGCCTCGACACCCTGCCGCCGCGGATGCTGGTGCTCGGCGGCGGCTACGTGGCGTGCGAGCTCGCGCATGTGTTCGCCGCCTACGGCGTCGAGATCACACAGGTACAACGTTCCGAGGTGTTGCTCACCCACGAGGAGCGCTCGGTCTCGGAGGTGGTCACGGCGAGCGCCCGACGGCGGATCGACCTGCGTACGTCGACTCACCTTCGTGGGGCCGAGCGGGTGGGCGACGTCTGGAACGTCACGGTCGAGCACGGTGGCTCCACCGAGGTGCTCGAGGCCGAGGTGGTGCTGCTCGCCGTGGGCCGCGAGCCCAACGGCGACCGGCTCTCCGTGCAGCAGGGTGGCATGGAGGTCGACGCCGGTGGCTTCGTCGTCGTGGACGACCAGCAGCGCACCACCGCTGCCGGCACCTGGGCACTCGGCGACGTCTGCTCGCCCTGGCAGCTCAAGCACGTGGCCAACCACGAGGCGCGGGTGGTGGCTCACAACCTCGCGGTGGCGCTCGGCCGGATCGACGCCGAGTCGCAGCGCAGCGATCACCGGTTCGTCCCGCACGCGGTGTTCGGGCACCCGCAGGTGGCCTCGTTCGGTCCCACGGCCGCCGCGCTCGAGGGGGCCGGCACGCCGTATGTCACGAAGACCCAGAACTACGGTGACGTGGCGTACGGGTGGGCGCTCGAGGACCAGGACGGATTCGTGACCGTCCACGCCTCACCCGACGGCCAGATCCTCGCGGCCCACTGCGTGGGCACGATGGCCTCGACCGTGATCCAGCCACTGATCCAGGCGGCGAGCTTCGGCCAGCACGTCCACGACGTGGCACGCGGCCAGTACTGGATCCACCCGGCGCTCGCCGAGGTCGTGGAGAACGCCCTGCTCGGGCTGCCCATCGAGTAACCGGTCGCGGATGTCGGTGCTGTGCGCCAGGGTGGGTACGTGGCTCAGCGACCCGACGTTCCGGACGAGATTCTCGATCGCCTCGACGCGATCATGGATGAACTGCCTCAGACCTACCGCGAGGGTGCGTGGGTGGGGCAGCGATGGCGGGTCGGATCGAACACTGTGGCGCACGTGTTCGGCGGCGAGGACCAGCAGTTCCGGATCGTTTTCCACGGTGATCCCGATGAGGTGGCAGCGTACGAGCACCTCGGCCACCCGTACTTCCGCACCGGCTGGGGCGCGAACGTCATCGGCATGATCATCGATGACGAGACCGACTGGGACGAGGTGGTGGAGATGCTCACCGACTCCTATCGCATTCAGGCACCGGCGTCTCTGGCTGCTGACGTGATCCGATGACGCACTACCTGTTCGCCTTGACCGATGCCGGCGGGACCGTTCCGCCCGAGCTGGGAGCCGTGCGGGCTGTGCTCGAGCGGGGTCACCAGGCCACCGTGCTCGGGGACGCCACGATGGCCGAGGAGGTCGCGGCCACGGGAGCCGACTTCCGGCCCTGGTCCGAGTCGGCGCGCCCCGTGGAGGACTGGCGCAAGCAGTCGCCCACCGCGATGGCCAAGATGATGGCCGATCAGATGTTCTCCGGACCGGCAGCCGGTCACGCCCGGGACACCACCGCTGCCATCGGCGAGCTGACACCCGGTGCCGTGGTCACCTCGTTCGTCGCGGTCGGCGCGATGATGGCCGCCGAGGCCGCCGCCCTGCCGTTCGCGGTGCTGATCCCCAACGTGTACCCGATGCCGGCGGCGGGCATCCCTCCGTTCGGCCTCGGCCTCGCTCCTGTCCGTGGCCCGTTCGGGCGGCTGCGCGATCGTGTGGTCACCGCTGGCAGCACCCGCATGCTCGGTCGCTACGCGCTCGGACCGCTCAACGAGGTGCGCGCAGGGTACGGGCTCCCGCCGCTGACCAGCCCGTGGGGTCAGCATCAGCGCGCGCAGCGCCAGCTGGTGCTCACCGCCGCGGAGTTCGACTTCCCCGGCGATCTGCCGCCCACGGTCCGTTACGTCGGCCCGGTCCTCGACGACCCCGCGTGGGCGAGCGGTGACTGGTCGCCTCCGGCAGGGGAGGGGCCGTTCGTGCTGGTCGCGATGTCCTCGACCTTCCAGGACCATGTCGACTGCCTGCAACGGGTCGCCGATGCGCTCGCGGCGGCGGGCGTGCGCGGGCTCGTGACCACCGGGCCCGCCGTCGCTCCCGAGCAGGTGCGCGGCAGCAGCGACGTGGCCGTCGTCTCCTCGGCCCCGCACGCCGCGGTGCTTCCGCACGCCGATCTCGTGGTCACCCACGGCGGCCACGGCACCTTGATGATGGCGCTGGCCGCCGACCGCCCGATGGTCGTCATGCCCCACGGGCGTGACCAGGGCGACAACGCGAGACGACTGACCGAGCGAGGCGCCGCCGT
>NZ_JBMDXJ010000118.1:0-4459 GCF_048594945.1 Pseudactinotalea sp.
CGCGGTCGAGGACATCGGTGCCTCGCTCGGCGCCGACTCCCTCGGGTACATCTCGCTCGAGGGCATGGTCGAAGCGACCGAGCAGCCCGCGTCGGCGTTGTGCACCGCCTGCTTCACCGGTTCGTACCCGATCCCCGTGACGGAGCACGGCGCCGCCCTGCTCGAGGTCGAGGAGCTGCCGCTCGGAGCGCCGGAGGACGGGCTCACCAGCCTGGCTGTCAGCGCCGGTGGCTCCGGGTCCCTGCTGCACCCCTGAGGAGAGTCCTACCTGCCATGACCGAGCCGATCACGTACGCCGATGCGGGCGTCGACACGAAGGCGGGGGACCTCGCCGTCGAGCTCATGAAGGATGCGGTGCGTGCCACGCACGGCCCGGCCGTGCTCGGCGGCTTCGGCGGTTTCGCCGGCATGGTCGATGCATCCGCGCTGCGCGACATGCGCCGCCCGCTGCTGGCGACCTCCACCGATGGCGTGGGCACCAAGGTGGCGATCGCCCAGGCACTGGGGATCCACGACACGATCGGGCACGACCTGGTGGGCATGGTGGTCGACGACATCGTGGTGGTCGGTGCGCGGCCGCTGCTCATGACCGACTACATCGCGTGCGGCAAGGTGGTCCCGGAGCGCATCGCCGCGATCGTGCGTGGCATCGCCGAAGCATGCTCGCTCGCGGGCGTGGCGCTCGTAGGCGGCGAGACCGCCGAGCACCCGGGCCTGCTGGGCGAGGACGAGTACGACGTCGCCGGTGCCTGCACCGGGGTGGTCGAGGCCGACGAGGTGCTCGGCCCGGACCGTGTGCGTGAGGGCGACGTGCTGATCGGGCTCGCGAGCAGCGGCCTGCACTCCAACGGCTACTCGCTGGTGCGCCGCGTGATCGCCCACGCCGGCTGGGCACTCGACCGGAAGGTGCCCGAGCTCGGTCGCACCCTCGGCGAGGAGCTGCTCGAGCCCACCCGGGTGTACGCCGCCGACTGCCTCGCGCTTGCGCAGGACGCGACCGCGCAGGTGCACGCCTACACGCACGTGACCGGCGGCGGTCTCGCAGCCAACCTGGCGCGGGTGCTGCCGGCCGGGATGGTCGCCGACGTGGACCGCGGCTCCTGGGTGGTGCCGCCGATCTTCGACCTGGTCCGTGAGCTCGGCTCGGTGCCGTGGTCCGACCTCGAGCACACGCTCAACCTGGGTGTGGGCATGGTGGCCGTGGTTGGCGCAGACGGCGCCGACGCCGCACTGGCCCGCGCCACCGAGCTCGGCCTCGCCCCGTGGGTGCTCGGCCGGGTGGCGAGCGGCGCTGTCACCACCGCGGACGCCGACATCGTCGCAGGGACGAAGGGCGTCGACGGCGGTGCGGTCCGGCTGGTCGGGAGCTATCGCTGGTCCTAGGGACGCACCGATCGATGCGTCCCTGCTGAGCGATGCCCGGGCACGTCCCTAGCGCGCCGACGGCTCGATCACAGGTCGAGCCGCATCGCGATCAGCGTCCGCTGGCTTCGGGCCAGTCGTCGTCTTCGTCCTCGGCCGGTGGTGCCTCCCACCGGTCCTCAGAAGACGAGCCTGTGCCGAGCTCGCGCTCAAGAGCGCTGAGGTCGGTCGTAGGGCTGTAGTACTTGAGCTGCCGAGCGACCTTGGTCTGCTTGGCCTTCTGACGGCCGCGCCCCATGGCGTGACCCCCTCCGCTTGGACCGATCCGCACATCGTCCGGTGGACGTAGCGCGATCGGGTCTGAACAATGTGTCGTGGTCCCAGAGTACCTCGTCAGCGCGGCAGTTCATGCGCCAACACGTCCATCCCCAGGACGAGAGTCGACCGGATGGCGAGACTCTCCGCCGTCGGGCGGTGAGATCCCGCGCAGCGGGTCAGCGGTTGCGACGCAGGATCGCGAGCCCGACGATGCCGGCGACCGCCGCGGCGACGCCGGCGGCGATCTGGACCGCGCGAGGCTCGCCGGCCTTGACGTCGTCGACGAACGCACGGCCCTTGTCGGCTGCCGCCTGGGCCTGGCGCTTGGGGTCGAGCCTGCCGGAGATCTCGTCGACCGTGCGCGTGAGCTCTTCGCGGCTGCGGCGCAGGTCCTCCTCGATCTCGGCGGCGGTCCGCTTACGGGTCTCGGGCTGCTGCTGGCTCATGAACCGACTCCGGCCTTGATCGCGTCGATGTCCTTCTGGATGTTCTCCTTGGTCTCCGGCGCCGGCGCCTTGTCCATCTTGGCCTTGCCGAACAGGGCCGCGATCGCAGCGATCAGCAGCACCGAACCGGCCACGATCAGCGCGGCAGCCCACCCGGGGAGGACCCCAGCGAGCGCGAGGAAGGCGGCGTGGAGGAGCCAACCGAGCCCGAACAGTCCGAACAGTCCAGCCACGGCGAACAAGGCGCCACCGGTCCCGAGCGCCTTGCCCTTCTCGGTGAGCTGCGCCTGAGCGAGCTGGATCTCGTCACGCACCAGGGCGGACATCGTCTCGGTCATCTTCCCGATCAGCTGCCCCAGGGAGGGTTCGCCTCCCGGACGTGGGGACGTGTCGGTCACCGCGATCACCCCTTCCTTGCGGCGCCCAGGTTCGGGCGCGCTCTCGTGCCGACACTACCGCGCTGGCGCGGTAGCCATACGGTCAGCCCTTCACCGATCCCGACATCAACCCGCCCACGAAGTACTTGCCGAGGATGATGTAGACCACCAGGGTCGGCAGCGACGCGAGCAGCGCCCCCGCCATCGATGCTCCGTAGTTCTGCAGCTGGGCGCCGTTGGCGAGGTTGTTGAGTGCGAGCGTGACCGGGCCGGTGTTCGCGGTGGAGAAGAACACGGCGAACAAGAAGTCGTTCCACGCCGAGGTGAACTGCCAGATCAGCACCACCACGAAGCTCGGCAGCGAGATCGGCAGCACCACCGAGGCGTAGGTGCGGAGCATGCCCGCGCCGTCCATCCGCGCGGCCTCGATCAGCTCGTGCGGGATCGAGGCGTAGTAGTTGCGGAAGATCAGGGTGGTGATCGGGATCCCGTAGACGATGTGCAGCAGGATCAGCGTCGGTACGCCCGAGGGCACGCCGAGGTTCAGCATCAGCTGGTTGAGCGGGATCATCACCGCCTGGTACGGGATGAACATGCCGAACAGGATCAGCGTGAACACCACATCCGCGCCGCGGAAGGTCCACCGGCTGAGCACGAACCCGTTCATCGAGCCCAGGAACGCCGACACGATCGCCGCAGGCACCACGATCTGCATCGAGCGCACGATCGCGGGCGACAGCGAGTCCCAGGCGAGGATCCAGTTGTCCGCAGTCCAGGTCGTGGGCAGTGACCACGCTTGCGCCGGGGTGGCGTCGCCGCCGGCCTTGAAGCTGGTGACCACCAGCACGTACACGGGGATCAGCACGACCACGAGCCCCGCGAGCAACGCCAGATAGCGCAGCGTGCGCGGCCACGAATACCTCGACGGCGTCGGCCGGCGGGGTGCGGGCGTCAGGTCGGCCGGCGCGACCGGCGCCGTGGCCGTCACCGGCTCGAGTCCTTCCGCGAGTTGTGGATCAGGTAGGGCACGATCAGCAGCGCCACGATGATGAGCAGGATCGCCCCGACGGCCGCCGAGTTCGCGAAGTCATAGCTCGACTTGAATACGTACATGTCGACGGCGGGCACCTTGGTCTGGTAATTCGAGGGCCTACTGATCGACATGATCAGGTCGAACGACTTCAGCGACATGTGTCCGATGATGATCAGCGCCGACAGCAGCACCGGCGTCAGCTGCGGGAAGATCACGTACCGGTAGACCTGCCACTCGGAGGCGCCGTCCATCCGGCCTGCCTCGCGCAGCTCGTCCGGGATCCCGCGGAAGCCGGCGAGGAACAGCGCCATCACATACCCGGACAGCTGCCAGATCGCCGGCAGCGCGATCGCGGCGATGCCCCATGTGATGTTGTTCCACCACGGGTTCTGCAGGAAGTCGAGCCCGACGATCTGGAACAGCCGGTTCAGCCCGCTCGCGTTCTCGCCCTGGTTGGAGTTGAGCAGCCACCGCCACACCACGCCCGAGGCCAAGAAGGAGACCGCCATCGGGAACAGGTAGATCGACCGGAAGATCCCCTCACCGCGGATCGGGCGTTCCAGCAGCCACGCCCACACGAACCCCATCGCGAGCGTCCCCACCAGGAACACCGCCGTGTACAGCACGAGGTTCTTGAGCGAGTGCTGGAAGTCTGCGGACGCCAGCAGGTCGAGATAATTCTGCACACCCACGAAGGTGATCGGGGCGACACCGTTGGCCTGCGCGGCGGTGTGGTTGTCCGTGAACGAGGTATTGAAGTTGACGGCGATCAGGCCGTACACGAACACCGCGATCAGGAGGATCGAGGGCGCCAGCAGCAGCAGCGGCGGGCCCCAGGACTTGGCTCGTCTCATGTCGAATGCCCGACGGCGCAGCGCCCCATGGTACGTTAGGAGAGCAACCGGGGGGGCGCGGGGGAGTAA
>NZ_JBMDXJ010000119.1:0-4981 GCF_048594945.1 Pseudactinotalea sp.
CGCTCCGCCCGTCGGCCGCCTCGCCGACCACCTCGATGTCGCCGTCCCGCTCGGCCAGCGCCCGCAGACCGGTGCGCACGAGCTCCTGGTCGTCGACCAACACGATCCGGATCATGGCTCCAGCCTCGCAGGAATCGTGGCGCTCACCGTGAACCCGTCTCCTGGCTCGCTACGGGTGGTCAGTGACCCGCCGAGCAGCCTGACACGTTCGGTCATGCCTGAGATCCCGTATCCGAGGGCTGTGCGGTCTGTGGCACCGTGCCCGTTATCGGTCACCGTGAGGTGGAGATCGGCGCCGGCGACGGCGGCGCTCACCCGGGCGGTCGTCGCACCGGCGTGCCGGAGCACGTTGGTGAGGGCCTCCTGGATCACCCGGTAGGCCGCGGCATCCACCGCTGGATGAAGGTCGCTGGGGTCGACATCGATCGCGACGATCGTCGAGAGCCCGGCTGCCTCTGCCTCGCCGACGATCGCGGGCAGGTCGGCGAGTGAGCGGACGTGGCGCTCGTCGCTGTCCTCGGCATCGGTGCGCAGCAGGTGCACCATCGTGCGCAGCTCGGCCAGCGAGGCCGTGCTCTGTTCGCGGACTCGGGCCAACGCTTCCGTGACGACGAGGTCGTCTCGGCCCACGGCCTCGCTGCCCACGCCCGCGTGCAGGGTGATCACCGACAGCGAGTGGCCGAGCGTGTCGTGCAGGTCGCGAGAGATGCGCTGCCGCTCGGACTGCATCCGCAGCTCGGCCTCCCGTGCTGTCTGCTCCTGCGTCAACCGGGTCAGCTCGCGCTGCTGGGCTGCGCGCTCGCGCCCTGCCCGGATGCCGTACCCGAGCGCGATGGCCGCGGCGATCAGGGCAAGGTTGGACACGGCATCGGTGCCGAGCAGGTACCCGACCGGCTGATCGTCGTCGCGCAGACGGAAGGCGAGCGCGACGGCGAACACCACGGCGCCCGTGCCGACTGCCCACCGGAACAGACCCATCTCGGCTGCGGAGTAGAGCGCTGCCACCACCGGCAGCGCCACACCGATCGGCGGATAGCTGAGCGTGTAGTACGCGAACGTGCCCAGCACGCTCAGCGCGAGCACTGCGACCGGCATCCGGCGGCGCAGCAGCAGCACGGCGCCGAAGCCGGCCGCGAACAGGTACGCCACCGCATGGGGCGCAGCCCCGGTGCCCGCCTGAGACACCGCGATGACCGCTGAGAGGACCGCGGTGACCGCCACAGCGAGCACGATGTCCGGGACGCCCGGACCCGAGGCGGCTCCGCCGTCGTGCTCTCGCCCTCCCGTCACACGAGGAGCCTACGAGCGGGGCGCCGGCGGCGCATGGATCCCACGGTGGAGAGCGGTGTCGCTTCTCGACGTAGTCGGGTGCCTCCGTAGGGCGCTCCAGGTCGAGAGCGAGAGCCGATGACCGCGGCCGCGGCGCTCCCTAGCGTCGTGGTCATGACACAGACAACCGCTCTCCGCTGGCCACTCATCCTCGGACTCGGCGCCTTCGCGCTGATCCGGCCCCTCGTGCGCGTCCTCGAGTCTCAGCTCGGCATCGAGAACCAGCCCGCCGTGCCGATCGCGATCACGGTCGTGATCTCGATCGTGTGGATCGCGGTCGTCGGGCTCAGCGCGACCCCCCAGCCGGTCGTCACGCTGGTGCTGGCTGCTCTGGTGTACGGGCTGCTCGCGATCGTGCTCAGCGCGATCCTGTCGCCGATACTCGACGGCGCTCTCGCCGGTCCGCTCGCCAACCCGATCGCGATCGTGCCTGTGCTCGTCACCAACATCCTCTGGGGTCTCGTGGCCGGTGGGCTCGCGCTGCTGCTGCAGCGTGCCCGCGGCATCCAGCCCCGCCGCGACTGATGCGCGCGGTCGGGATCGGGGCGCTCGGCCTGATTGGCGGGCTGCTCCTCGGGATCGTGCTGCAGGACGTGCTCGCGCAGGCCCTCATCGACGCGCCCGGCCGGCCGTCCACCTTCGGCCGGCTGCTCGGCGCGTTCCTGCCCGGGTTCGCCGTGGTCGGGGCGGTCGTCGCACTGTGGCTCGACCGGCGACGCGGCGGTGATGGCCCCGACCGGCGCGGACCCGGTTAGCCGAGCCGCTCGTGGCGGCGGAACTCGCTCACGCTCGTCTCACTCGGGGACGTCCTGGAGCGCGCGGACCTCGATCCGCGAGCCCAACGCGGCGGACGCCTGCTCGGCCCAGGCGAGCGCCTTCTCCTGGTCGGGTGCCTCGATGATCCAGAAGCCGCCGACGTACTCGGTCGCCTGTCGATCTCCTCTGTCTGTCTGGTCGTACAGATTCTAAGATAGACAAACAAACTCCAACGGCACAACAGAGGAACCCATGACGCCAGCGATCCCCGACCCCGAAGATGTCGCAACCCACCTGTGGGGGCTCGCCAGTGCGCGCGAAGCGCTGGCGGGATCGGTGCTGATGACACGACCCGCGGCGCCCGGCCTGACGTTGGCCTCCTACCTCTACGCCGTGCGGCCGGCCGGACCAGGCGCGCTCGACGCTGACCTGGACCTCGCCCTGGATCGTGGCGTTCGCCGCGTCGTGCTGGAGAGCAGCACTCCCCCATGGGTTGAGGCCGCGCTGCGGCTGCGCGGCTGGGCAGTCGAGGACGAGCTCCGACTGGAGCTTCCACGCGGCACGCAGCTGAGCGGATCGCCGCCCTCCATCGAGGTGCGCCCGGCGTCCCACGTGGATCAGGACTGGCAGGTTCGCGCCGGCATGCTGAGAGCCGACCACCTGGAGGAGGACGCTCGTCACGGCGTGCCTGCGCGCCCGACACCCGCGACCGAGGCGATCGTCGAGCATCGACGGGCCATCGCAGAGTTCGCGCCCTACCTGTGCGCCATGCATGACGGCGAGGTCGCGGGCTTTCTCTGCACGTGGCTCTCGCCGGCGAGGGTGGGCGTCATCGAGGATGTCTATGTCCGACCGCCCCATCGGGGCCGGGGCATTGCTACCGCACTGCTCCACGCAGCCGTCGCCGAGTTGCGCGCGTCCGGCGCCGGCCGGATCGCCATCGCGGCGGAGATCGGCGACACACCGGCGCGGCTGTACTCGCACCTCGGCTTCCAGCCGCGCCGTGTCGTCCGATCCTGCGTGTGGAGCACCGACGTCTAGTTTGCTCGTGCTATATTTTGTTCATGCGAACAACTCACTCGTTCACGACGCAGGCCAGGCGTGCGCAGATCGTCGAGGCGACCGTCCGGGTGATCGCACGCGAGGGCTTGCCGAAGGCATCCTTCGGGCGCATAGCCGCAGAAGCAGGGCTGTCGAGTCCCGGCATGATCAGCTACCACTTCGCCGACAAGGACGAGTTGCTGACCGTACTGTGCGACACGATCCTTCAGGGGTGCGTCACGTCGGTCGATGCGGCGGTCTCGGCCGCTGACGGGCTTGCCGCCGGCCTGACCGCCTATGTGGTGGCGTTCATTCGGTGGCAGGACGGGCATCGCGAGGAGGTGATCGCGCTCTGGCAGCTGGCCGCCGGATGGCGACGACCGGGCGCGCAGCTCGCGTTCGACGAAGCCCCGCTGGCCGAGCCGTTGCGAGCCGTGCTTCGCGACGGCCAAGCTGCAGGCGTGCTGCGCCCGCTGAACGAGGAGTGGGTTGCCCAGACCGTCCTGTGCGCAGTCAAGGGGTATCAGCAGGCACTCCACGACGATCCAGACGTGGACGCCGATGCCTTCGCGCAGACCCTCGTTGCCGTGTTCGCCGAGGGGCTGCTCGTCTGATGCTCTCCGGTGTCGCAGGATGGCCGGCGTTCGCCGCCGCCCGCGATCGGTCGATCCGCAGGTTGCGCGGCCGCGTGCTCGAGATCGGAGCGGGAAGCGGGGCGAACTTCACCCCTCTCGATCCCGGCGTCGAGTGGGTCGGCCTCGAGCCCTCCGCCCGGCTCCGAGCGAGGCTGGCAGAGACCGCGCGTCGTCACGGATACCCGACACCGCCGCTGGCCGCCACCGGGGAAGACATCCCGCTGCCGGATGCGAGCGTCGACGCGGTCCTCGCGACCACGGTCCTGTGCAGTGTCCGCGACCCGGCGCGCGTGCTGCGCGAAGCCGCTCGCGTGCTCGTGCCCGGTGGCCGCCTGGTGCTGGCCGAACACGTCGCCGCGCCCGAGGGCACGGGAGTCCGGCGGCTGCAACAGATCGCTCGTCCCTGGACCAGACTGCTCGACCACGGATGTGATCCGACTCGCGATACCGAGGGCGCAGTACGGTGCAGCCCGCTGCATGTCGAGAGCGTCGAACTGTTCCACATCCAGGTGATCGCTCGATTCCAGGTGCCGTTCCTCCTCATCGACGCCACCAAGCCGATCCGCACCCGGCCACACAGCAAAGGAGGTCTCCCATGACGGTCGGAACGATCATGGCGCTGATGCTCGCTGTCGTGCTCGCCGCCATCGGCGTGACGAAACTGCTGGCGCTCCCTCCCGCACGCCGCGAAGCCGATCACCTCGGGTTCGCCGTGCGCCACTACCGGCTGATCGGCGGGGCGGAACTCGCGGCAGCGATCGGACTCAGCGCCGCCCCGCTGTGGACACCTGCCGCGATCGCAGCATGCATCGGCCTCGTGGTCCTGCTCATCGGCGCCCTCGTCACACTACGCCGCGCCGGCGATCCTGCCACCCGAGCCCTCCCGGCCATCGGACTCGGCCTGATGACAACGGCGACTGCCGTGCTGCTCACGCTCGGCGTGTGACCCCCGCGAGTGGCCGATCCATCGATCCTTGCCGAGCTCAGGGGTCTCCGCCGCACCCCCCACGCGCCCGACATGTGCGATTCGCGGCCGATCGGTGACTGTGAATCGACCGGAAGCGCTATCCGCGGCACGGCGGAGAGATGGCACGAGCTCCCGCACCCACAGCCCGGCACCCTCACCGAGCCCTCAGAAACGACTTGAGGAGCCAAGGGACTCCGTCGCTCGTCCCTCGCTCCTCCTCGAATCACAAGCCTTCTCAACGACTGATGGGACC
>NZ_JBMDXJ010000012.1:0-21893 GCF_048594945.1 Pseudactinotalea sp.
ACCATCGCAACAACGTCGTCTACAACCACGGCTACAGCTCGCTGTACGGAGCCGAGTGGTGCGAGGGCATCAACGTGGTGGGCAACTACTACAAGCCCGGGCCGGCCACGCTGCCGCACATCGCACCGCATGTGATCGAGCCCTACCGCGGCGGCTCCTGGTACGTCACGGCCAACGCGATCGAGGGCCACCCGGACGTCACCGCGGACAACACGCTGGGCATCGGCTACCAGATCGTGGGCCAGGCGGCCGATCCGTCGCTGACCCCCCAAGGCGGCGGCGTCACCAACGTGGGCGGCGGCGGCATCAACCTGCTCGACGAGCCTGCCACGATGACGCAACCGCTGCCGAGCACGATGTCGGCCGAGGAGGCGTACGAGTACGTGCTGGCCAACGTGGGTGCATCGCTGCCGCGTTACGACTCGGTCGACGCGCGACTGCTCTCCGAGGTGCGCAACGGCACCGGCCGGCTGATCAACAGCCAGTCCGAGGTGGGCGGCTACCCAGTGCTCGACGACGGCGAGGCGCCGCGCGACAAGGACCACGACGGCATCCCCGATGTCTGGGAGCGCGCCAACGGTCTCGACCAGAATGACGCATCCGACGGGCAGGCGATCGGCGAGGGCGGCTTCAGCAACCTCGAGATCTACCTCGAGACGATCACCCCGAACGTGCGCGGCTACCCGACCGTCACGATGGCGAGCCCGGAAGCCGACACCGTGCTCTCCGGCGGGGCGACGGAACAGACGGTCACGGTCTCCGCCGAGCCCTCGGCGATCGACGGTGAACAGATCGCCGGTGTGCAGTTCTTCGCCGACGACACGATGATCGCCGAGGTGAGCGCACCGCCGTACGAGGTCACGTGGTCGGCACCGGTGGGCACCTGGTACCTCTCGGCGCTCGCCGTCGACAGCCAGGGTGCCAAGACCCACGCCACGGCGGCGCCGCTGCACGTGGCACGCACCTCCGACGTGGGCCCGTGGACCTCGCAGGACGTCGGTGACGCGCCGTTGGCGGGTGCTGCGTTCCGCGACAGCGTCTCCGGCGACATCACGATCACCGGGTCAGGCAAGATCATGGGCCGCACGGACGCCTTCCAGTTCCTGCACCAGCCGATCACCGCCGGCCCGAACGACGTGGTGGAGATCATCGGCCGGATCGACGAGGTCACCCGACCGTGGGACGGCATCTTCGCAGGGTTCATGTTCCGTGAGAGCCTCGAGGAGAACGCTCGCTACTTCGCCGGCGGGCTGCAGGTGGCCGGCGACGGGCTCAAGGGACACGTGACGCGCATCCAGTCGCACGGGCCCGGGCCGAGCATCGGCTCCTACCCCTACGAGGCGGACGAGGTGCTGGACATCGAGCCTCAATGGATCCGGCTGGTCCGGCGCGGCCTGGAGTTCGAGGCACACCTCAGCGAAGACTCGCTGCAGTGGACGCGGATCGGTTACGAGCGGATCCCGATGGGCGACGAGATCTACGTCGGGCTGGTGGTCGACGCCAACAAGGAGGGCAACGCCATCGCGAACTACGCCACCGCCACGTTCCACAACGTGCGGATCAGCGCCTGATCAGGGCACCTCGAACCCGGCACGCAGCACGATGACGATGTCCCCGGCAGCGGCTGAGGAGTTCTCCACCAGGTTCGTGATCCCGAGGAGGTCGCCCACAGCGGCGGCCTCCTCGGCCTGGTCGGCGTTGTCGTAGAACAGCGTGGTACCCGAGGGCTGCGGCCGGCTGTAATCGGCGGCGTTGGCGCCCTCCCAGCCGTCAGCGATGAGCACCTCGACGGTGTCGGCGGCGAGCCCGCTCACACCGGATCCGTTGAGCACCCACACCTGGATGGTGTAGTCGAGGTCCGCGGCCGGCTCCTCGGTGGTCTCCTCCTCGGTGGGCTCATCCTCCGAGGTCGGCTCGTCGGTGGGCTCGGCGTCTGTGGTGGGTTCGGCTGTGGTCTCGCCCGCCGTGGTGGGCGGGTCCTCGCCGTCACCGCCCGAGAGGGCACGCACCGCCACGAACGCCAACGTGGGCGCGAGGACCAGCACGATGATGAACGGCAGGAGCTTGCGCCACCGGGACAGCGGAGCCCGGTGTACGCCCTGGGGCGTGCGGTCCGCCCCGAGGGTGTCGAACTCGTCCTCGGGGTACGGGTAGTCGTCCCTGCTCACGTGCGAAGGTTAACGTCCCTACAGGTCCGAGCCGAGGCGGCGTGCCGAGCGCTCGCGCTGACGTGCACTGCGCATGCGGCGGAGTCGCTTGACGAGCATCGGCTCGGCGGCGAGCGCCTCAGGGGTGTCGATCAGCGAGTTGAGGATCTGGTAATACCGCGTGGCGTTGAGGTCGAAGAGCTCGCGAATCGCGGTCTCCTTGGCGCCGGCGAACTTCCACCACTGCCGCTCGAACTCGAGGATCTTGGCATCCCGCTCGCTGAGCCCAGCGGTCTGCTCGGCAGGTGCGATGATCTCGTGCGCTACGGGTGCTGCCGCCATCGTTGTCCTCCTCGTGCGATCGCGTTCCTGGCATCGTACGGGCAAAACGACATGGTTGTCATTCGGTGCGTGTCGGGCCGTGCGTGTCGCGCGTCCGTGTGCGCGTGACAGGCTGTCGGTGTGACCACGACTCCGCCGACGACGCCGCCACCGCAGGCCCGCCCGCTCACCGATCTGGTCGATCCGGGGTGGGCTGCCGCGCTCGCGAGCGTCGAACCGACCGTGCACGCGATGGGCGAGTTCCTCCGCGCGGAGATCGCCGCCGGCCGCGGATACCTGCCCGCCGGCGCCGACGTGCTCCGCGCGTTCACCCGCCCGCTCGCCGACGTGCGCGTGCTGATCGTGGGCCAGGACCCGTACCCCACGCCGGGGCACGCGATGGGGCTGAGCTTCTCCGTGCAGCCCGATGTCACTCCGATCCCACGCTCGCTCGCCAACATCTACACGGAGCTCGTCGACGATCTCGGCCTGCCGCGCCCGAGCACGGGCGACCTCAGTCCGTGGGCCGACGCCGGCGTGCTGCTCCTCAACCGTTCGCTCACGGTCCGGCCCGGCAAGCCCGCCTCGCACCGCGGCAAGGGGTGGGAGAAGGTCACGGACACGGCGATCGCCGCACTGGTGGCCCGCGGCACCCCACTCGTGGCGATCCTGTGGGGTCGGGACGCGCAGTCGCTGCAACCCGCGCTCGGAGACGTGCCCGTGATCGCCTCCCCGCACCCGTCGCCGCTCTCGGCGCACGGAGGCTTCTTCGGTTCACGCCCGTTCTCGCGCGCGAACGAGCTTCTCGCCCAGCAGAGCGCCGCACCCGTGGATTGGCGCCTGCCGTGACGCCCCGCTGGGGCTCCTACGTCGCGATCGGGGATTCGTTCACCGAGGGTCTGTGGGATCCCCGTGGCCGGGATCTCGAGGATCTGTCCGGTTGGGCGGACCGGCTGGCTGGTTCGATGTCCCGACGGCGGAGCGAGGCAGGTGAGGCTCCGTTGCGTTACGCGAATCTCGCCATCCGTGGGCGGCGGCTGACGCGGATCATCGCCGAGCAGCTGCCTCCCGCGCTGGCGATGCGTCCGGACCTGATCTCGATCGTCGGCGGCGGGATCGATGTGCTCCGGCTCGGCGCCGACCCGGACCAGCTCGCCGAGATGCTCGAGGAGGCTGTCGTGCGTGCCCGTGGGCTCGGGTGCGACGTGCTGCTCGCCACCTGCATGGACACCCGCCTCGGTGGCCCGCTGCTGGCGGCGATCCGGCCGCGCATGGCCATGTACAGCGCCCACATCGGCGCCATCGCCCGCCGCCACGACTGCTTCGTGCTGGACCAGTGGGGACTGCGTGCGCTGCAGGACTACCGGATGTGGGCGCCGGACCGGATCCACCTCTCGCCCGAGGGCCATCACCGCCTCGCTCAGTCCGCGCTCACCGGCCTCGGGCTGGAGCCGGACGACCCCGACTGGCAGGAGCCGCTCCCCACCGCCGACGACGCCGCTGCCCTGGCGCGGCTCCGTGCCCACGGCACCTGGCTCCGGCGCGACGTGCTCCCCTGGGTCGGCCGCGGCATCCGCGGCACCTCCACCGGCGACGGCCGCTCCCCCAAGCGCCCCGATCTCACCCCCGCCCCCGCGTCCCACCTCCCCGCCTCTCACCTCCCCGGTACCCGATTTCACTGACGAAACGTCACCCACCCGACTTCACTGACGAAACGTCACATGACGTTTCGTCAGTGAAATCGGGTACCGGGATGCCGGAGGCCTGGAGTCAGGAACCCTGGGCGTCGAGGATGAGGACCGTGTCGGTGTTGCCGGCGGCGCCAACCGGCGGGGCGAAGGCGAGCGTGCCGTCGTTCGCGATCGTCCCAGCCGTCGTGATCTCACCCGTGATCGGGTCCATCCACCGCACCCGCAGCGTCTCGCCGGGCAGCACGCCGCTACGGAGCTCATACGGGCGGCCCGTGAAGCGGTATGCGAACAGGTAGTCGGATCCCCGGGTCACGACCAGCCGGTCCTTCTGGAACCCCGGGTCACCCACGATCACGGTCTGGTCGGGGATCCGATCGACATACGGGTAGGACAGCAGCAGCCGGTGCAGGTGCTGCAGGTCGTTCGAACCGGAGGCGGCCATGCCCTCTCGCCAGGTCATCGTGGTGCCGTAGGCGGGCTTGTGCTCGGGCTTGTACACCTGGATCACGGCGTTGTGGCCGTAGGTGTGGCCGGCCGCACCGGCGAACACGGCCCAGTAGGCGAACCGGCGTGAGTCGTCGTGACCCCAGTACCCGTGCACGGGGTCGTGCAGACCACGCGGCAGATCCTCGTAGCAGGGCTCGCCGTCGACGGTCGGCTTGGCGGGCCAGCGCTGGTAGTCCTGCTCGACGTACCTCCAGGTGTCGGGACCCTTCCACCCCGTCGGGTCCTCCTCCCACACCTGCTCGTAGTCGCGGTGCCCGGACTGGACCATGTTGAAGTCCAGCCAGTGTGCCTCGTGGAACCAGGTCGATGACTGGCACCGCCCGAACGGGTGGAACGTGATCAGTCTCGTCGGGTCTGCGGTGCGCAGCGCGGCGCCGGCGCGCTGCCACGCCTCCATCTGGCTGGTGCCGTGCACGTCCCCGCCGTTGAGCCAGATGATGTTCGGGTGCCGCCGGTAGCGGCGCGCGAGCCACCCCGCATACGTCTCTACGTGCTCGGCAGGGTGCTGCCCGTTCTTGACGTTGCTCCCCCAGATCGGCACGAGCGCGAGGTAGAGGCCGGCATCGTCCGCGAGGTCGAGCACAGCATCGAGGTGCTCCCAGAAGGAGGGCTGCGAGCCGCTGCCGTCGTCCGGCCGGGTGAGGTCGCCGTCGATGAAGGGTGCTCGCCCGGCGAGCGTGGTGGTCTGCAGACTGTGGATCACCATCACCTGCACCACGTTGAAGCCTTTCGCCCGCCGGTCCGCGAAGAGTTCAGCCGCCTCCTCCAGCGTGAGCCGGCTCAGCACCAGCCACGCGGTGTCCGCCTGCCAGAAGAACGGCGTGCCGTCGGTGTGCTGGAAGTAGTGGCCACCTTGAGCCACCTCGAGCCGACCGTGCTGCCAGGGCTTCATGCCACCGTCTCCTTGTCCGTGTTCGCGATCTCGAGAAGCTGCCACAGCGGGTGCGCGATCACCCACGAGGGGTTCCAGGTGTTGCTGAAGCCTCGATGCTGCCAGTTGGTCACGTAGAAGGCCTCCGCCTGTTCGCCCACCACGTCGAACTCCCACTCACCGGGCGCCGTGCAGATCCCCTGGCTCATCGCGCCGACGATCGTCCGTGCCCATCGCTGCAGCCGCTCGTCTCCGGTGCGGATCCCGAGGCGGAGCAGGTCGTGGCTCGGGAAGAACACGTCGAGGTGATGGTTCTGCACGCTGACCCCCGGCCAACCGATCGCGCTGAAGCCGCGCTCGCGCAGCGAAGCGCCCCGATCCTGGACCGGGTTCCAGTGATAGACCCACGTGAGCAGCCAGTCCGCCGTCACGAGTGCCCGCTGCAGGTACTCGGCATTGCCGGTCACCTCGTGCATCGTCATCAGCAGCTCGAGGTAGGCGAGACCTCCCTCCTTGTCCTCGCACGCGGCGTCAAGCGTGGAGCGGGCGAACGGCCGGTCGAAGGTGCCGCCGTAGATGCCGTGGTAGGCCTGCGCCATCTCGACGGCACGACCGAGCAGCCGGTCGTCGCCGAGCACGGCCGCAGCCTTGGCCACGCTGTGCGCGGCCGGAATTCCCGCCGCGCACTCGAGATCGTCGGCGGGCTCTCCCGCGGCGGTCCAGCCGAGCGGCGGGATGCCGCTGGGCAGGGTGGTCGCCGCGATGAACTCGGCCGCCTCGCGCAGCGCGACCAGCCACACCTGCGGCGCTGCCTTCTCGAAACGGCGGTAGAGCCGCACGAGGTCGGCGAGATCGGACATCGTCTCGCCGTGCGCCCGCGCGGAGATGATCTCGCGGCCATAGAGGCGCTGCCCGTGCCAGCGCCGGTCATCGTGCACATAGGAGTTGTGACGCATGCCCGGCACCGCTGTCCCGGACCCGTTGACGTAGAACTCCACCACCGCATGCGCGCGCTCGAGGCGCTCCTCCTCGCCGCGCTCCAGCCCCACCCACGCCTCGCACCAGGCGAGCCGCAAGCACTGGCCGGTCCAGCCGTACAGGAAGTCGACCGCTGGTCGGTTCGCCCCGTGCGTGCGGGGCATGCCCCACGCAGGGAACTTCTGGTAGCCGGCCACGTCGCCCTCGGTGAAGGCACGCGCGTCCAGCGCCGCGAGCCGCAGCTCGATGTGCTGATCGGCCTCGTGCGGACCAGGGATGACGGCGTCGCCTCCCTTACCGAACATCTCGCGCCCCACCCGGGCTACCTCGCGAAACCCGTGTCCCACCGGCGCCCACCCAGACACCAGCACGAAGCGCTGTCGGATGCTCGCGCCGGGTTCCAGGCTGCGGTACCCCTCCCGGCTCGGCGTGGTGCGTGCCTTGTCGACGTACGTGACATCCGGGGCGCCGTCGAACAGCGTGACGCCGCTCAGCGCCAGCGCGCGGGAGCTGCCGCCCTCGGTCACCGCGCCGAGCGAGCCGTACCGCACCCGACCCTGCGGGTCCTCGTCCGGATCCGGCACGGTCACCAGCGTGAGCGTGGCGCCATCCTCGCCCTGCAGGCACACGGCCGGTATCGGCAGCCGGTGCACCTCGGTCACGAACCCGCCGCGGCTCACATGCGGCACGATCCGGTCCGGAGCGGCCGAGGGGTTGTCGTGGTAGATCACCTGCGGGATCGTCACGCGTGCCCGCTCAGGCCCCGGGACAGCGAGCCCCACGACGAGATCGTCGATCCGCTCGCTGCCGGGATTGCTCCAGACCAGGTTCAGCTCGGTCCGGTCCTCGACCTCGCGCACCTCCACCTGCACGAGCACAGGCCCCACTCGACCCTTGATACGGAGCCCCGCTCCGCCGTCGTCGATCTCCACCCGGGTGAGCCCGGGCACGACCTCGCGCCACGGCCGGCCGACCGAGGCCACGAGCATCCGGTCGAGGTCAGCGGCCCCGACCGACAGCGGTGATGTCACGCCGTGGTCACGTCCTCGGTGGTGTCGATCTCCAGCTCGCCGGAGTCCTGCATGATCCACTCAGGGGCGATGCACACGTGCCGGATCGTCTTGCGCAAGTACGAGTACGCGACCTGCAGCATCCCATCCGAGGTCTGCAACACGGTCGGGTAGGAGTAGCCGACCTCGCGGTCCTTGTACTCGATGTCGGCGAGCTGAAGGTTGCGCCAGTGCGGCCAGGTCTGACCGCCGTCAGAGGACATCGCGAGAGTCAACGGCGTACGGACCGCCTTCTTGCGCCAGCCGTCACCGGCGGGCACGAACCGGAACTGGTCGCGCTCGAGCGTGGCGTCGTTGAAGATCACCACCAGTCGGCCATCGGCCAGCGTGATCTGCTGCAGCGAGGAGTTGTTGTTCGGCAGCACGGTCTTGACCGGCTCGGTCCAGGTGCGGCCGAGATCGGTCGAGGTGCTGGCGTAGATCCGATCGGCCGCGCGCGAACGGTAGTAGGCGAGCAGACTGCCATCGGCGAGCGGCGAGATGCTCATCTGCACGCGGTCGCGGCTGCCGGGTACGCGCCGGATGTCCCAGGTCGCGCCCTCGTCGGTGGTGATCACCGCGGCGCTGTACTCGATGCCGTCCTCGACCTGATAGGTCGGCAGCACCCACGAACCATCGGGCATGAACACGGGCGGCATACGGAGGTACAGACCCAGCCCCACGAACAAGATCTCGGGCTCGGACCAGGTGACGCCGCCGTCGTCGGACGTGCGCTTGACGATGTGCGCCGTCGGGCGCCGGTGCGGCTCGTTCGAGGTGTGCATCAGCCAGAGCTGGCCGCTGGGTACCCGGAACAGCACGGGGTTCTGCTCCGACCTGTCCGGATCGGCCGCGACGAGGTCCGGTGTGGTCCACGTGTCGCTGCCGGCCGGGAGGCGGGAGACGACGATGTTCGTCTCCCGGTCGCCCTCCTTCGGCCCGTTGAACCACGCGCACACCAGGTCACCGCCGGTGGTCTCGACAAGCGTGGCCGCGTGGCTGTCCCGCGGGTGCAGCACCGGCAGCAGCGCGGCCTGCTGAGCCGGGTCGGTCGCCACAGGCTCCAGTCGGCCGGTGAATCGAGCGTCCACGTCGTTGTTCTCCTTGTCGTTTCGGATGGCGCCGCTCATGCGGCTCCCAGCTCCGAGAGCCCGCGCAGCTCCAGCTCCTCGGCGAAGTGGCAGGCCACCCGGCGCCCGGAGGAGACCTCCCTGAGCGCGGGCACCTCGGCAGCGCAGCGTTCCTGAACGTACGCACAGCGAGTCCGGAACGGGCAGCCGGAGGGCACGTCGGTGGGGTCGGCCACCTCACCCTTCAGCACGATCCGCTCCCGCTGGTCCGCCGCGTTCGGGTCCGGGTTGGGCACGGCGGACAGCAACGCTTCTGTGTACGGGTGAAGGGGGCGGTCGTACATCTCCTCGGTGGGCCCGCTCTCCACGATGTGGCCCACGTACATCACCACGACCTCATCGGCCATGTACTCGACCATGCCGAGGTCGTGCGAGATGAACAGGTAGGTGAGGTCTTCCTCCTCCTGCAGATCCTTCATCAGGTTGAGAATCTGCGCGCGCACCGAGACGTCGAGTGCGCTGACGGCTTCATCCGCCACCACCACACGGGGGTCGAGCGCGAGCGCTCGCGCGAGCCCCACCCGCTGCCGCTCGCCACCGCTGAAGGCGTTCGGATACCGGTGCAGGTACTCCGGCCGCAGCCCCACCTTCCTCAGCAGCTCGACGACCCTGCCCTCCACCGCCGCCTCGGGCAGCACCTTGTTGACCCGCAGCGGCTCGCCGATGATGTCGGCGAGCGTCATGCGGGGGTTCAGGGAGGAGAACGGGTCCTGGAACACCATCCGGATGTCGCGGCGATACGGCTTGAGCTGCTTGTCGGACAGCGGTGCGAGGTCGACGATCTCGCCGTTCGGGCGACGGTAGAGAATCTCCCCCGACGTCGGCTCGTACGCCCGCAGGATCGTGCGGCCGAGCGTGCTCTTGCCGCATCCGGACTCGCCCACGAGACCCACCGACTGGCCATGCTTGATCGTCAGATCGACGTTGCTGACCGCCTTGACTGCACCGACCTGCTTCCCCCAGGCACCCTTGGTGATCGGGAACTCCTTCGAGAGCTTCCTGGTCTCCAGGAGCACCCCTGGCTCCATCTCGACGGCGGAGCTCGCGGTGGTCTCGGGCGCTGAGTCCGGAGTTGGTTCTGACGTGTTCACTGTTCGTCCTCCTCGTAGAGCACGCATCGGACCTCATGGCCGTCTCGGTCGGTGATCAGTGGTGGCGGGGCCACGTCGCAGCGACCCGGCTCGGCGAAGTCGCAGCGGTCGCGGAACGTGCAGCCGCTCGGCCGCGCGAACGGGTGCGGCACCATGCCCCGCACCGGGTCGAGCCGCTTGCCACGGCTCGCGCCGAGCTTGGGCACGGATGCGAGCAGCGCCTTGGTGTACGGGTGCTTGGGGTGGCGGAATACCTCAGCGAGGTCGCCGTACTCGACCACGTTGCCCAGGTACATCACCGCGATCGAGTCGGCGAGCTGCGCGGCGACGCCGAGGTCGTGGGTGATGATCATGATCGCCATGCCGAGCTCGTCGCGCAGCGACTTCAGCAGCTCCAGGATCTGCGCCTGCGTGGTCACATCGAGGGCCGTGGTCGGTTCGTCTGCGATGAGCAGCTCCGGATCGCACGCCAGAGCCATCGCGATCATCACGCGCTGGCGCATCCCCCCGGACAGCTCGAACGGGTAGGCGTCCACGCGCTTCTCCGGTGCAGCGATCCCCACGCGGCGCAGGAGCTCGATCGCGCGCTCGCGCGCCTGCTCCTTGGTGACCGGCTCGTGCAGCAGGATCGTCTCGGCGATCTGGTCGCCGACCTTGTGCACCGCCGACAACGAGGTCATCGGTTCCTGGAACACCATCGAGATCCGCTTGCCACGCACCGCGCGGAGGATCTCTGGCTCGCTGGCGAGCAGATCCACCATCCCCTCGGGCGCATCAGGTCCGGTGGCCTTCGGGACCGTGATCGGCTTCTTGCGGGAGAACAGGCCGCGGCGACGTTTGGCGGTCTCGGGGTCGATCGGCGGGATCGGCACCCACACCTGACCGCCGACGATCTTGCCGGGGCGGTCCACGAGCTGAAGGATCGAACGCGCCATGACGCTCTTGCCGCAGCCCGACTCACCGACCACGGCGAGGGTCTCGCCGCGGCGGACCTTGAGGGTGACTCCCTCGACGGCACCGACCACGCCGTCCTCGAGCTGGAACTCGGTGCGCAGCTCGCGGACGTCGAGGACGTTCGGTTCGTGCGCGGCAATCTGGCGCCGCGCCGCGGGCTCACTTGTACGGGTCTGCGGCATCACGCAATCCATCTCCGACGAAGTTCATGGCAAGGACAGTGATGAACAGCGCGAGGCCGGGGAGCATCAGCCACGGCGCCGTCTCGATGGTGCGGATGTTCTGAGCATCCTGCAGCAGCACGCCCCAACTGACCGCCGGCGACTGCAGTCCGAGACCGAGGAAGCTCAGCGAGGTCTCGCCGAGGATCATGCCGGGCACCGACATCGTGAGCGAGGCGATGAGGTGGCTCGAGAACGAGGGCACCATGTGCCGGGAGATGATCCGGGGCTTGCTCACCCCGTCCAGCTGTGCCGCCGTGATGAAGTCCTCGTTGCGGAGCGAGAGGAATTTGCCTCGCACCTGTCTGGCCATGCCGGTCCAGCCCAGTACCGACAGGATCGCCGTGATCGCGAAGTAGCGTTGTAACGGCCCCCACGACGTCGGTATCGCCGCCGATAACGCCAACCACAGCGGCAGCGTCGGGATCGACATCAGGAACTCGATGAGGCGCTGGATGATCGTGTCGGGTTTGCCGCCGTAGTAGCCGGAGATGCCTCCGAGAGCCACACCGAGGATCAGGCTGATCGCGACACCCACGAGGCCGATCGACAGCGACACGCGAGAGCCGTAGATCACGCGGGTGAGCAGGTCGCGGCCGGCGCGGTCGGCACCCCAGAGGTAGAACGGGTCCTCCGGATCCTCGGCGGCGATGAGGTGGGTGTTCATGGTGAACAGCCCCCACATCTTGTACTCCTCGCCTTCCTGGAACAGGCCGACGGGGATGTATTGGCTCTCGTCGATCTCGAACTCGTTGGCGAACGTCTCCTCGTTGCGCTCCACCGTGAATCCGTGGACGTACAGGCCCCAGCCCTCGGTCTCGTGGTACACGTGCAGCTGCTGCGGTGGCGCGTACGCGTAGGTCGCGTTCTGATGCGTGGGCGTACTGGGCGCCAGCACCTCCGCGAACGCGACGACCAGGTAGATCGCCACGACCACCCAGACCGAGACGTAGGCGATCTTGTGCCGCTTGAACCGCTTCCAGATCAGGCTCCACTGCGAGGAGGTTCCGCGCGCGGCGTCACCCTTCCTTCGGCGGACCTTGCGCGGCGCGGCACCCTCCGGCGTCGGGTCGGGTGCCGGTCGCTCGTCCAACGCCGAGGCAGCCCCGCCACCGGCTCCACCGAGCTCGTTCTCGAGTTCTTGCACTGTCGGTCAACTCCCCTGGTAGCTGCGTCGGATGCGGGGGTCCCACCACGCGAGCGCGAGGTCGCTGAGCAACGTCCCGACGACTGTGAGCGCGCTGAGGATCAAGATGAAGCTGCCGACCAGGTACATGTCCTGACTGAGCGTGGCGCCGTACAGCAACGGTCCCGTGGTGGGCAGGCTGAGCACGATCGAGATGATCGTCTCGCCGCTGATCAGCCCCGGAAGCAGCCAGCCGACGGTGCTGAAGAACGGGCTGAGCGACATCCGCACCGGGTACTTCAGTAGCAGCTTCCACTCCGGCAGGCCCTTGGCCCGTGCGGTGATCACGTACGGCTTGTAGAGCTCGTCGAGCAGGTTGGCTCGGGTGATGCGGATCAGTCCGGCGGTCCCGGAGATACCGATGATGAGCACAGGCAGCCACAGGTGGGACGCGAGGTCCATGACCTTGCCCAGGTTCCACGCGGCGTCGACGTACTCGGGTGAGAACAACCCTCCCGCGCTCTGACCGAAGTACTTGACCCCGATCCACATGAACACCAGCGCCAGCATGAACTCCGGCACGGCCATGCCGACGAAGCCGAAGAACGTCGCCACGTAGTCGCCGGGCGAGTACTGCTTCACGGCGGAGTAGATACCGATCGGGAAGGAGATCGCCCAGACCATCAGCAGCGTGCTGACGGAGAGGAAGAACGAGAGCCCCACCCGGTCCCAGATGAGGGTCGAGACGGGTCGGTTCCAGGCGAAGGAGTCGCCGAAGTCACCGCGGAAGACGATGTTGCTGATCCAGTCCCAGTACTGAACGATGAAGGGATCGTCCAAGCCGTAGCGGGCGCGGAGCGCTGCGATGCGTTCTGGGCTGATGACCTCGCCGCGCGACTCTGCCTCCGCGACCATCGTCGAGACGTAGTCGCCTGGTGGCAGCTGGATGATCCAGAACGTCACGAACGAGATCGCGAGCAGGGTGACGAGCATGAGGCCGACGCGCCGAAGCATGTATCTGCCCATGACGGGGTCCCTCCGATCGATCGAGTGCGGCAGTCGGGCCGGGGTGCAGGTGGCAGGCCCCGGGTGCCGTGCAGCGGCGCGCCTCGTGCGCGCCGCTTGCACGGCGGTGACGAAGCTCAGTCGTCCGTAGCGGTGGCGAAGAAGTACTGCTCCGGGTTGGTCGGCCCCGGCGGCTGGTAGCCGTTTGAGCCCGCCATCTCTTCGGGCACGTTGGTGGCGAAGTCGTTGCGCACCACTCCGTAGCTGTCCGCCTCGGTGCAGACACCGATGTAATAGAACTGGTCCTTCGTGATCTCCAGGACCTCGAGCGCCAGCGCCGTGGCCTCGTCGGCGTCGTAGGTGTTGCGCATCTGGTCGAACAGCTCGAGCTGCCGCTTGACCTCGGCGGGCGGCTCTTCGGAGCTCTGCCCCCGGTACCAGAGCGCCCACTTGTTGCCGTAGCGGGAGGCGCCGCGCGGGTTCGAGGGCAGGTAGTAGTGGTTCGACCCCTGGCTCGCGCGGATCTCGAAGTTGCCACCGGTCCAGGTCGAGGCCTCAGCCAGGTTGGCCTCGACCCGCTCCCAGTAGAGCGTCTCGGCCAAGACGGTCACGTTCGTGTCCACGCCGACGGCGGCCCAGTCCTGCTTGATGAGCTCGAACGCATCGATGTGGTCGGGGAACGAGGAGGGCACCAGCACGGTGATGGTGATGCGCGCGCCCTCGGCGAGGCGGAAGCCGGCGCTGTCACGGTCGGTGTAGCCCGAGGCGTCCAGCGCTTCGTTGGCCTTGTCGACCGAGTACTCCAGATACTGGGTCGCGAGCTCCTCGTGGTAGGCCGGGTGGTCCTCGCGGGGGGCGACCTGCCACGGCTTGGTCTGACCGGCGTAGACGGTCTCGATGACCCGCTCCCGGTCGATGGCGTGCGAGAGCCCGATCCGGAAGTCCTTGTTGGCGTAGATCGAGCGCAGCCGATCATCGTCCATGCACTGGTTGAAGCCGATCACCATGGCGTTCGGGCTGGCCGGCAGCACGGTGAACATGCGGTAGTCGCCGCGCTCGCGCGCATCGGCCACGACCGGGAGGTTCCGGATCGTGCCGAAGTTGCGCATCTGCATGTCCAGCTCACCGTTGGTGACCTTGAGCAGCTCCACCTCGATGTCCTGCACGATCTCGCACCGGATGGTGTCGACGTAGGGCAGCTGGCTGCCGTCGGGGTCGACCTTCCAGTAGTACGGGTTGCGCTCGGCCGTGACGTAGGACCCGTCGCCCAGCGCAGCGGTCAGCATCCAGGCGTTGATGGTGGGCATCTCAACGTCGGTGAAGGGCTCGTTCTTCGCCTCCCACAGCTGCATCCAGTCGGTGAAGCCCGCCTCGGAGATCAGCGCGTCGATGTCGGAGTTGTAGTCGGGGTGGAACTGCTCCATGTGGTGCTTGGGCAGGGCCAGCGGCCGGTTGGCTGCGAGCTCCTCGAGGAACCCGGGCTTCGGCTCATCGAACACGTAGCGGATGACGTTGCCATCACTCTCGAAGGCCGCCGGCTTCTCCGGATCGCTCGGGTGCGTGAACAGCCCGTAGATGCCACCAGGGTTGAGGTCGTCGTTGAGGTAGTAGTCCTCGAAGGTGAAGCGGAAGTCCTCGGCGGTGAACGGCTCGCCGTCGGACCACTTCATGCCCTCACGCAGCGTGAACTGGAAGACGCGGCCCTCCTCAAGCTCCTCGAACTTCTCCGCGATGTTCGGGACGATCTCCGCGGTGCCGGGTGCACCGGTCCACTCGGGGATCCATCGGATGATCGGCTCGTACCCGATCGCTTGCGTGAGCCAGGTCCGGTCCTCCTCGGTCACCATGACCGAGCGCCACACCCCGCCGTACTGGCCGATCTCAGCGTGGGGCTCGACCACCATCGGGGTGGCGGGCAGGCGCTCCTCCACCGGCGGCAGCTCACCGGCCTCGACCTGTGCTGCGAGCGACGGCGCTTCAGGCCCCTTGGGTCCTGTCTGGTCTCCACCGCCACCGGAGCCTGCCGGGTCGGTCTCGAAGAATGAGCAGCCGGCGAGCGTGACGGCAGCGAGCCCAGTGCCTCCGAGCAGCAGTGAGCGGCGACTGAGGGTTGCGGGCCCTCGATCGTTCGTGCGGGGAAACATCATCGTTCTCCTTCGGGGGATGACCGATCGGGTCGATCGGTGGTCAGACCGCCACAGCGGTGTCGGTGTCCTTCTCGAGTGCGCGCATCAGCGGAAGCGCGTGCTCCGTGAGGTGCTGGCGCGCCTCCGGGGACAGAGGTGACTGCGGGGCGGCAGCCACGTCGGCATCGATGACTCCCACAGCGGCGAGCAGGTGCTTGTACGCCGCCATGGTGAGACCGGGAGTGACGTCGACCCCCGGCGGCCGGAGCAGGCTGATGAGCGTCTCGCTCTGCTCCTGAAGGGTGAGCACCCGGGCCCAGTCTTGCTCCCTGGCTGCCTCGTACTGACGCACGAGGTGACGTGGGGTGAGGTTCGCGAGCGAGCTGACCGAGCCGACTGCGCCCAGCATGTAGCCGACGTCGGCCACGCTGGAGCCACCGGTCAGCAGCGCCATCGGTGCACCGGCTTCCCGCAGCCCGCGTGCCAGCTGCCTGAACCACACCATGTCCGAGCTGCTGTCCTTCGCTCCGCACAGCACACCCTCGGCTGCGAGCTCCACGATCGAGTCGATGCTCAGGCCGACCGGGGCGAACTGCGGCAGGTTGTACGCCAGCACGGGCTGCTGGACGGCGTCGGCGACTGCGCGGACGTGACCCTTCAGCTCTCCCTGGGTGAACCCCACCAAGTAGGGCGGCAGCACCGACAGCAGCGCGGCTCCCGCGGTCACGGCCGCGCGGGCGTGCTGCACCGCGAGCCGGGTCGAGGTGTCTCCGACGTGGGCGATGACCGGAACCCGGCCGTCGACCGCGGTGACGAACTCCTGCACGACACGTGCGCGCAGCTCGCCCTCCAGTCCGTAGAACTCGCCCGTGGTGCCGTTGACCCACAAGCCGTGGACACCGCCGTCGAGCAGGAAGGACACGAGCCGCGAGAGCGAGACCGAGTCCACCTCGGCGTCCGGGGTCATCGGGAGAAGGACCGGTGGGAGCACGCCCCGCAACCGGTCCGAAGGGATCATCGTCGATGTGAATGCCAGTGGCATGTCAGGTAGTAGACCTGCTACCTGACACATTGTCAAGCGCCCATGCATATCTATGCCGGACGGCGGTGATGCCGTGTGACGGTGCGGACCAGAACGTCGCCTGGGTGGCATACCATCCTCTGAGGAACGACATTCCGCGAAGGGACCGCACGTGACGACGCCGACGACCGCCACGATGCCCACGGTGGCGTCCTCGGAGACCTCGCTGGAGAACCGGGCCCACGAGGCACTCGTGACCTGGCTGACGCAGGAGCATCCCCAGCCCGGGCAGCCGGTCCCGATCCGAGAGTTCGCGCGCATCCTCGGCATGAGTCGCACCCCGGTGCGCAGCGCGGTGAGCAGGCTGCACGAGCGCGGGCTGCTCTCCTACGACTCGGCCGTCGGGTTCACGGTGGCTGTGCCCTCCCCCACCTCGCTGTACGAGTTGTTCGACCTGCGCCTGATGATCGAGTCGCACAGCCTGCGCCGCTACACCGAGCAGGAGGCGTTCGCAGCGCCGCAGTCGCTGCACAACCTCGTGACCGAGGCGAGCGAGCTTGCCGAGGCCGCGTTGCACGACCCCGAGCAGTACATCGCCTTCCGCGACAACGACAGCCGGTTCCATCGCATGCTCGTGCAGATGTCCGGGCTACCCCGGCTGATCACGATGCACGAGGAGCTCGACCTGAGCATCCACGTCACGCGGGCCGGGCGCGAGGCACCCCTCAATCACGAGCGGCTCGACACGGCCGTGGCCGAGCATCGCGCGATCGTCGAGGCCCTGGACGCGGGCGACAACGACGCAGCCCGCGCCGCCCTGGAGCACCACATCCTGCGCGTGCGCGACCAGACGATCGTGTTCCTGTCGCGTCCGAGGCCTGTGCAGCTCTGAGGCCAGACCACCACCGATGAGAGCAGTCTCATCGGGTGCTCATGGACGTCTCACTGACGCCGAGTGTGCTGGGCTCAGCCCACCGGGACGGACCTGGTGGCTTCCCGAGAGGACGTCCCGAGATGAAGCTTCGTCGCACACTGGCGACCGGCGCTGTCGCCGGTCTCCTGCTCGTCGCGCTGCCCAGCGCGGCCATGGCAGATGACGTTGTTCGCAACGGCAACTACACCGTCCCGGCAGGGACCACGATCGATGGCAACCTCACGGTGCGCAACGGCACGGTGACCATCCACGGCACCGTGGAGGGCAACGTCACCCAGACCGGGAGCGGCTCGGTCAACATCACCCGCACCGGCGAGGTCGATGGCAACGTCACCGAGAGCGGCACCGGCGGGGTGAGGGTCGCAGGCGAGGTGGACGGCAACGTCAACGAGCACAGCACCGGCCATGTGGAGATCACGAGCACGGGCAAGGTCGATGGCAACGTCACCGAGCGCTCTGGAGGCTCCGTCGATGTGCGCGGCAAGGTCGACGGCAACGTCACCGAGTCAGGCAACGGCCACCTCACGCTCGCTCGGACGGCCCGGATCGACGGCAACGTCGCCGAGTCGGGCGCCGGCAACCTGTACGTCTACCGCGGCGCGAAGGTGGACGGCAACATCAAGGAGTCCGGCACAGGGTCGCGCATCAACCGCTGACTCCGATCTCCGGTGGCGCGGCCTCACCCCCGAGGGGCCGCGCCACCGGTCTCAGTCCGCCACGGCGACCGGGAGGTGGGTGGCCCACCACCGCAGGATGTGCTCGAACCGGGCGATCCGGTGCTTCGGGTTGCCGGATCGCGACAGCTCGTGCCCCTCACCCGGGAACAGCAGGAACTCGGTCGGGACGCCCTGCCGCTTGAGGCCGACGTACCAGCGCTGCCCCTGCTCCACAGGGCAGCGCCAGTCCTGTTCGGAGTGGATCACCATCGTGGGGGTGGTGACCGCCTCGATGTGAGCCATCGGGCTCTGCGCGGCCACCAGCTCGGAGTCCTCGCCGAGGTACTTGATGCCGAAGAACCAGCCGATGTCGCTGGACCCGACGAAGCTGACCGGGTCGAGGAAGCCCCGCTCCACGATCGCCCCCGCCCACCGCTGATCCTGGGTGGTGAGCCACGCCGTCATGTAGCCGCCGTAGGAGCCGCCCATGACACCCACCCGGTCGCCATCGAGGTCCGCGCGCTCGGCGAGCGCGCCTTCGAGGAACTGCAGCACGTCGGCCGCGTCGCGCTGACCGAAGCCGCCGATGATCGAGCGCCCGTGCTCCTGCCCGTAGCTGCCCGATCCGCGCGGGTTGCAGAACACCACCGCGTAGCCGGCTCCCGTGTAGGTCTGCACCTCGTCGAAGAACGTCGGTTCGTACGCCGCGAACGGCCCCCCGTGGATGAGCAGCAGCACCGGGTGCGGGCCGTCACCCTCGGGCACCGCGACCCACCCGTGGATCGGGTATCCGTCGTCTGCGCTCACGCGCAGCTCGGCGGGCTCGGCCACGCCGGCCTCCTCGCGCAGCCGCGCGGAGAGGTCGGTGAGGGTCCTCTCGTTGCCGTTCACGTCCCGGAGGGAGATGTCGCCGAGGCTGCCGACGGCGCTGCTGGCCACGAGCACCGCCCCCTCGGTTCCCACGGGCTCGGCCGCGTAGACCTCGCGGTCGCCCTCGATCAGCACCTCGACCTCGCTGCCCTTCCAGCGTACGAGCTGGACGGTGCCCTGGTAGCCGCGGGTGAGCAGCACTCCGTGCGGGGTCGGGGTGAACACCGCACCGGTCAGCGGCTCGGTGGTCGGATCGGTGAGGCGCTCGACGTCGCTCAGCCCGGCCTCGCCGAGGTGTGCCCGGTACAGCGCCGGTGTCTTGCCGATGAAGTCGTAGCCGTCCTCGCCGTAGTCGACGACCAGGAGATAGAGGTCACCGTCAGTGCCGACCGCGACATCCTCCGGCCCCACACCCGGGGTCTCGATCTCGACCGGCTCGGCGCCGGCCTCGACCGTGACCCGCAGCAGCGTCGAGGCCATCTCATCGACGATGTCGCGCCGCACCAGCAGCTCGCCCTCGTTCAGCCAGACCGGGCCGTAGTGACCCAGGTCTCCGGTGGTCACCTGGACCGGAGCCACCCCGGTCGCGGCGATCGCGCCCGACGGCGGGGCGTCGTCCTCGTCCTTCTTCTCGCCCTTGTCGGTGGGCACGTCGGCGGTCGGATCGGCGGGTGCCGGCACGTCGATGACGAACACGTGCTGCGGCCGGTCGAGCCGGAACCCGAGGCCGTCGATCCGGTAGGAGAAGTCGGTGATCAGCCGCGGTGCCTCGGCCCCCGGGCCGACGTCCTTGTCGGTGCCGTAGCGCCCCTCCTCGGGGATGCGGGAGGTGTAGGCGATCCGGCGCGAGTCGGGCGAGAACTCCGGCCGGCCGCCCACGGCGCTGGCGTGGTCGGTGAGCAGCCGCGGTTCTCCGCCGGTGGTCGGCATCAGCGCGAGCTGCGGCTTGACGCCCTCGCCGCCGCGCACGAACGCGACCCACCGCCCGTCGGGCGAGATCACGGGTGAGCCGTCGGAGGTGCCGTGGGTCAGCTGGCTCAGCTCACCCGAGGCGAGATCGAGGCGCCACAGGTTCGTGACGTAGCGGTCGCCGTCGACGTCAGTCCTCGTGATCGGCACCACCGCCCACGACCCATCGGGGTGAACACCCGGTCGGCCCGGCTGACGGAACAGGGAGAGATGCTCAGGACGCATGGTCGCCAGCCTACGGACCCTGATGCACGCGCTTGTGCGGTCCCGAGGTGCGAGCGACGCTTGGTTGCATGGTCAGTACGCCTGGCCGCGCGCATCGATCCTGGTTGCTGTGCGGCTTTCCCTGACCGGTCTTGAGCCACTCGATCGTGATGGTGGAGCGCTCGGCGGATTGTTGGCAGGGAACGCCGCAGCACACTTCTGAGTCCGTCGAATCAGCTGACGTCCGCGTCCACGAGGCGCATGCCCGGAACCTAGACACACGCACCGGCTTGGGGGCCGTGAGCCGCCTGTCGGACTCGAACCGACAACCTACGCATTACAAGTGCGTTGCGCTACCAATTGCGCCAAGGCGGCATGCCCGGCGAAACCGAGCCCACACATGCTACCCAGCGCTCGAGACTGTCGCGGCGCGTGCGCCCTCGACGAGGTTGTCGGTGAACTGGTTGGCCACAGCCCGCGAGACGCCGTTGCTCAACACGAGCGACTCGAGGTCGGGTCGGTGAGCTTCTCGGCGCCATCGGCCGCATCGCGAACGCGGCGTCGAGGAAGTCGACGAACGCTTCGGGACGCAATCGGCCACCAGCACCGCGGCCTCGCGTGCTCACGCCGCGGTACGGCGCTCGCCTTCTGGCGCTACGGCACGCCTCAGGCGGCGTCGCGGACTGCCTGGAGAAGGGTGCCCTGCGTGGCCCAGTCGCCGGTCCAGCGACTGCCCTCGAGGAAGATCGAGGGCGTCGTTCCCACACCGTCGTTCCGCGCCTGATCCGATGCCACGGTCACCCACTCAAGGAAAGTGCCGGCAGCGATCGTGTCAGCGACCTCCTGCGGCACCCCTGCCTCGACGGCGATCTGACCCATCTCCTCGTCGGTCAGTCCCGCGCCGCCCTCTGCCGGCTGGGTGGCGAAGAGCGCCTGCATGAAGTCGTACGCCTGCTCGGGAGCAGCGTCGGCGACCGTCGCGAGCGCATTCGCAGCCCGACTCGAGAAGTCACCCTCGCTCGACTGCCGGTCGAGGAAGTTCAGCGGGTGCACGGACAGGGTCACAGCCCCCTCGTCCAGCAGGGTCTTGATGTCGCCACCGTTGACAGCCTCGAAGGTGCCGCAGTGCGGGCACATGAAGTCGAGGTACACCTCGAGCTCAGGGGCTTGTTCCACCGTGGTGCCGGCCACCGCATCGGCGCCGAACGTGATTCCGCCGGTATCCGTGGAAGCCGCCGGGCGTGCGCCCTCGAACTCAGTCAGCAGGGTGCGCTGGGACTCCTTCCAGATGAAGAATCCGGCCACTCCGACCAGCGCGATCACCAGCACCGAGGCCACCACGATGATCAGGCGGTTGCGCTTCTCGGTGGCGGCCTGCTTGGCGGCGAGCCGCTCCGCCTCGCGGCGCGCAGCATCGCGGCGCTCTGCCTTGGACTTCCGGGGCTCGTTCGCAGCCATTCGCACTCGTCTTCCACTGCTGGTCGACGAGATCGTCGACGGCGGATTGATCGTTTGGTCCCTGGCCGGGGCCCGCGGAGGACCTCACCGGCTGGCAGAGTCTACGAAACGAAACTGGGGATCGGCGGCACAGGTAACGGAGCCCACACCGGATCCGGACCTGCGAACAGGGCCGCAGCCCCGGTCGCGGTCGCCACGGCCAGGCCCACGATGATCCACAACCACACCGGTCCGCGGCTCGGTGCGACCGCGCCGAGGATCGCCCAGACACCCTCGCGGGCGGTACTGCTCGAAGGGGTCCACCAGGTCAGCAAGGTGGTGGTCGCGACCACCACGAGCATGAGGAAGGAGTCCACGCCGGACGGCGACAGCAGTCCCCACAGGATCCCGCCTCCCAGCACACCCACCACCGCTCCAGGGATCACCAGCAGGATCGCCAGCAAGGTGTGCACCGGACTCGCGAGCGAGGTGACCGCCACGTCGGAGCGGCGCAGACCGTGCCGCAGCCGCCGGTTCCGCAACGCCTTGGCCGAGGCGCCGACAGCACCGCCGACCACCATCACC
>NZ_JBMDXJ010000120.1:0-10429 GCF_048594945.1 Pseudactinotalea sp.
CACATCTCGACGATCAGCCGCACGTCCACACCGCGGGCGTCGGCCGCGAGCATGGCAGCGGTCAGCCCGGCGTCGGTGAATGTGTACAGCGAGCCGTACACGCTCGAGCCAGGCACCGCAGCGTCGAGCAGTTCCTCGAGCGCGTCCCGCAGTCCCGGCTCCTGATACTGCGAGACCTCGGGGCCGTTCTTCGTCGGATCCGGGACGGCGTACTCCGACCGGGGCACGGGTTCGAGATTCGGGCGCAGGAACGACGTCGAGATGTCGCCGCTGGGCACGGTGACGACATCGGCGCCGGCCTGCGGCAGCACGAGCCCGGTCGCCACGAGGGCGAGGGCAGCGGTCAGGGCGATGCGAGCTCGACGTCGACGTCGCATGGTGACTCCTCCAGGGTGGGCTTGCCGATCGTTGACCGACTGGGCGGCGGGTGTGCTCATGTCGTCGGGATGCGCAGGACGACGTCGCGGTCGCCGTCGGTGCCGGCCACATCGAGCCGCCCAGCGCGCACGCTGTCGTTGAAGGCGAGCTCGCGGTGCAGACCGGCGAGCGCCTCCGGCGCATCGAGATCGGAGGTCGTGAGCGGGCCGTGGTGGTCGATCATGGTCGAGCGGACCTGGACCACGCCGCCCGGTTCGACCGCGATATCGAGCGTGCGCGCCTGGTTCGGCCAATCGGCCACCGCGGCTGTGGTGATCTCGTAGAACCCGCCGCCGGGCCCGTGGTGCGCCACCACGCGGTTGGCGTGGTGGTGACCGTTGAGCCACAGGATCACCCGCGGGTACCGCGCTGCGGTCTCCACGAGCCAGCGAGCATGCCGCGCCTGCCGGCCGTCGTGGTCGCAGGCGCCGAAGTCGTTGTCGAGCGATCTGCTGGCGTGATGGGAGGCGAGGATCACGAACGGCGCATCCGGGGACCTGGTGGCCTCCAGCTCCGCGACGAGCCACTCGGCCTGGTCGGCGTCGATGTTGCCGTCCCAGTGCCCCCGGAGGTTGTCGGTGCTGAGCATGAGCACGCGCACCCGGTCACTGACGTCGTGGGCGTAGTACAGGCGCTCGGGGTCGCTGAAGCCGTGGCCGGCCGGGACCGCCGTGCCGTGACGGTGCGCCTCCACGAACTCGGCGGGTGTCACGAATCTGCGGGAGGTCGCGGCAGGGACCTCGCGCCCGGGCCCGGAGAACAGCCGTGCGGGATCGGTGAGGAACGTCCCGAGCGGGTCCTCGAACTGCTCCGAGGGCAGCAGCACCGGCTTGCGGGCGCCCACCACGAGCTCCTGCAGGTCCTCGGCCCGTGGGCACGAGCCACCGACCAGCAGATCATGGTTGCCGGCACAGGCCAACCACGGATGTTGCAGACCACTCGAGGCGATCGGGCGGGCGGCGCGATCGAGGAGCCCGGGCACGCTCGGGAAGCCCCACCGGCTCTTGTACTGGTCCGGGACGCCCTCCGGTGTCCAGTACCAGGGGTCCTCGTACCGGGGATGCTGGACACCGTCATAGGCGCCGCTCGGGAACAGCTCGACCGGGCCGCCGTCGAGCAGGTTGAGGTAGGCCGCGAGCTCGTTGTGCTGGGCGTTGTCGATGTTGTCGCCCGTGAGCACGCACATGTCGGGCTCGAGTTCAGCGAGTCGGCGAACCATCGCCGCGGCCGCGTGCGCAGCCAATAGCTCGTGCGGGCGGAACACCCAGTCGACCAGGCCCCGCCATCGCGGCACGCCCTGACCGACCCGCATGGCGAAGTCAAGCCGCACCGGTGAGCCGACGTCGACCAGATGCAGATCCGTCAGGTGCGCCAACCGGGCCAGCAGCGTGGCCTGCTGCTCGACCGCCGGGAGCAGATCGGGTCGGCGGGTCGGCGTGTGCCGCTCCTGCGCGCGCAGCGACCGGTAGGCACCATCGGTGCCTTCGTGCACGACCTCGCCGGGAACGATCCGCGGCGCCTCGGCGTGGATCACTTGACCGCCCCCGAGGTCAGCCCTCTGACGATCTGCCGCTGGAACACGTACAGGATCAGCAGCATCGGCAGCACCGCGAGCACCACACCGGCGAGGATCACGTTCGGGGTCCGTTCGTCGACCGAGCTCAGCTGCGAGAGCCCGATCTGCAGGGTCTGCATCCTCGGGGTGTTCGTGACCAGCAGGGGCCAGAAGTACTGGTTGTAGGTCACGATGAAGGTGTAGATCGCGAGGGTCCCCATCGCCGGCCGTGACAACGGCACCAGGATCGCGGACACGAACCACAGGTGCGAACACCCCTCCACGCGCGCGGCGTCGTACAGCTCGCGCGGGAACGTGAGGCAGAACTGCCGCATGAGGAAGATTCCGAACCCCGACGCCAGGAACGGCAGGAACAGTCCGGGGTAGGTGTTGATCAGGCCCCACGAGGAGACCGCCAGGTAGTTCGGCAGGATCGTGGCTTCGGCCGGCACCATCAGGGTGGCCAACGTGAGCGCGAAGACCGCCTTCTTGAAGGGGAACTCCAGGAAGGTGAAGGCGTACGCCGCCAGGATGGAGGTCACGAGCACGGCGAGCACCACGGTGCCGGCGACGATCAGGCTGTTGAGGTACTGGCGGGCGAGCGGGATCGACTCGAACACCTGCAGGTAGCTCGCAGGGTTGAAGCCACTCGGGAAGAGCGCCGGTGGGAACCTCGTGAGGTCGCGGTACTCCATCACCGAGCCGGCGATGGCGTAGTAGAGCGGGAACACCACCACCGCGGCGAGCAGCGTGAGGCCCAGGATGGTGCCGGCACGGCGGGCGCGGGTCATGAGTAGAACACCCTCTTCTGAAGGACCCGGAACTGGATCACGGTGATGAGCATGACGAGCAGCAACAGCACCACGGCCTTCACCGATGCCATGCCGTAGTTGGACGCTCCGAACGCGAAGGCCGACTGGTACAGGCTGTAGACGAGCGTGGTCGTCGAGCTGTCCGGCCCGCCCTGGGTGAGGATGTTGATCTCACCGAACGTCTGCAGCGAGCTGATGGTCGAGACCACCACCAGGAAGAAGATGCTGGGCGTGAGCAGCGGCAGCACCACGCTGCGCAGTGTGCGCCAGCTGCTGGCGCCATCCATCTGGGCGGCTTCGGTGACCTCGTTCGGCACCGAGCCCAGACCGGCCGAGAGCACGAGCATCGCGTAGGCGATGTCGCGCCACACGATCACGGCGGCCAGACTCAGCAGCGCCCAGGACGGGTCGGTCAGCCAGCCGATCTGCGGGAGCTCCAGCCGCGCCAGCATGCCGTTGAGCACACCGACGCTGGGGCTGTAGAAGATGTCGAAGAGCACGGCGGCGGCCGCGGCCGAGAACGCGAACGGTGTCGCCATCAGCGTGCGGAACACTCCGATGCTGGAGACCTTGGCCTGCAGCGCGAGCGCCAGACCCAGCCCGATGAGGATGCTCGGGATCACCGTCGCCAACGCGAACAGCGCGGTGGTCATCAGCACCTTGCGCAGAGCCGGGTCCGAGAACAGCGTGGCGTACTGGGAGAACCAGACCAGCTCGCGCGGCCGCCCGAACATGTCGGTCTGGTGGATGCTCAGCCAGATCGTCCGCACGAGCGGCACGAACACGAAGGTGGTGAAGACCGCCATCGGCACCACGAGGAACATGGCCGCGACCAGGCCCTCCCGTAAGGACCGCTTGCGGCGCCACGCCGGTGGCGGCGACGCTGCGGCAGCGGGCAGTTGGGTCGCCGTGGCGCGGTCTGCTGTCGTGGTGGCGCTCATGCCAGCGCCGCCGCGGCATCGCGCCAGGCCGACCACAGCGGCTCGGCCACGGGAGGAGCCGCCGCGAGCACGCCGTCGGCCGGCACACCATCGGCTGGTCCCTGCGTGCCGTAGATCCTCAGCCCGCCCTCGGCGGCGATGACGAGGCCGGCGGCCACGTCCCAGCTGTTGTACCGCCCGGGAAGGATCGTGGCAGCGGCGCGGCCGAGCCCGGCGTGTGCGAGCGCGAGCGCACACGAGCCGATGATCCGGACGGCGCCAGCCTGGTCGCGTACCCATCCGAGCGTCTCCTCCATGCCAGGCCACGCCTGGTGCCCCGACCACTCGGTCAGCAGCACGGCGCCGGTGAGCGAGGCGATCGGCTCGCTCACCACCGGGGACCCGTCGATCCGGACCCCATCACCCCGGGCGGCCGAGATGCTCTGGTCTCGGTACACGTCGTGGACCACACCCACATCGACGCCGTCGCGCTGCAGTGCCGCGATGCTCACCGAGACGTTGCCGAGGCCGTAGAGGAAGTTGGTGGTGCCGTCGATGGGGTCGACATGCCACACAACCTCGGCGCTCTCGGGGTCACCCACACTCGCGTGCTCCTCCCCGATCACCGCATGATCGGGATATCGGCGCAGGATCGCCTCCCGGATCCGGTCTTCCACGGCCCGGTCCACGGGGGTCACCCAGTCGGCCGCGCTCGACTTCGTAGTCGCTTCCGCGCGGACGACGGCGGCCGCCCGCGCCTGTGCCCCCGCCTCCCGTGCCAGGTCCTCGGCGAACGTGAGCAGCTCGCGGGTGCCGCTCACGCCGCTCCCTCGACGATGCCCCGCGTGGCCGGCACGTCGTTGCTGATCAGCCCCACCAGCCCGAGCTCGGTGGCGCGCCGCGCATCCCTGGCCGTGTCCACGCAGTACGTCCAGACCTCATGCCCCTGGGCGCCCACCGAGGCAACGGCGGCGGCATCGACGATCTCCCACGGCAGGTTCAGCGCCCGTGGCCGCACCTGTTCGAGCACGTCCGTCTCCGGTGGCGCGGTCTGCGGCCACGACAGCACGATCGGCGCCTCTGGAAGCGCCGCGCGCACGGCGACCAGCACAGCGAGACCCCCGATGAAGATCGCCCGACCCAACGCATCCGCGCGCTCGAGGTCCCCGACGATCGCCTCGACGCCGTCGGCGTCCTTCGCATCGACCACGAGCGTGAGGTCGACGGCGCGGGCCGCCTCCTCCAGGCGGGGCACCCGGGCGTGGGGGTGCCCAGCCACGCGCAGATCGGCGATCTGTGCCGCCGTCAGCTAGGAAGGCGCCGCCGGTGAGCCCCAGAGCCGCTCGAACGTGCGGTCGTGGAGCAGCACGGGCCGGCCGTCTGCCGAGGTGCGGACATCGATCTCGACCGCATCGGCCCCTGCCCGCTGGGCGAGCTCGAGCGACTCGATCGTGTTCTCAGGTGCGAGGCCAGGAGCGCCTCGGTGGCCGATCAGGATGGGCATGGTCGTGCTGTCCTCGCTGTCCGTGCTGGTGATGTGATCCGTACGCGCGCCGCTGCGGTTCAGCCGACACTCGCGTTGTAGTCGGCGATGATCGTCTCCATCGAGCTCTGGGCGTTCTCGATGGCCGTGCTCACCTCGGCGCTGCCGGTGATCGCCGACTCGATGATGTCGTTCATCGCATCGCGTGCCTGCGGCATCGTGCCCATCAGGCAGCCGGTCCCGGTCGAGGCCTGCAACTGCTCACCGGCGACCGAGAAGGCCGGAAACTCCTCGAGAACCTCGCTGAACTCGTCGGTCTCGACCGCCGCCGGGTTGAGCGGGATGTAGCCGGTGCTCGTGGCCCAGGACGACTGCGCATCGGCGGAGACCAGGAACTCCTGGAACTCGGCCGCGGCCGCACGCTCGGCGTCGGTGGCCGAGGCCATCGTCCACAGCGCCGCGCCACCGTTGAAGGCGCCTCCAGCGTCGGTGCCGTCGGGCCGCACATACGGCTTCACCGCCACCTCGAAGTCGGATTCGGAGATCATGTCGCGCAGATTCGCCGAGGTGAACATGATCATCGCGGCCCGCCCCGCCTGGAAGGCAGCCGCCGCATCGGTGTTGTTGCGCCCGACGTTGAGGATCGTGCCGTCCTGGACGCCGTCGGCCCAGCCGGAGACGATGTCGGCGACCTCACCGCCCTCCCAGTTCACGGCGTCGGCGCGGCCTTCGCGGCCGTTCGAGGCGTCGCAGTAGTCGACGCCGCCGGCCGCGAGCATCTGCTCCACGAACCAACCATCGATCGAGAGCACCATCCCGTAGCGCGAGGTCTCCGACCCGTTGCGCTCCGTGAGCTGGTCAGCGAGCTCCAGCACCTCGCTCCACGTGGTCGGTGCGGTGTCCGGGTCGAGGCCGGCCTCCGTCAGTGCGTCCACGTTGAGGTAGACCAGCGGCCCGGAGGTATTGAACGGCAGTGCCTGCAGCTGGCCGTCGACCGTGAAGTAGGAGGCGATCGACGGATCGATGCCGTCCATGCTGACGCCCTGCTCGGCGGCCAGCTCCTCGAAGGGGACCGTGGCGCCGGTATCGACCATGATCTGGGTGCCGATCTCGAAGACCTGGGCGAGCGTGGGGCTGCCATTGGACTGGATCGACGCCTTGAGCTTGGTCAGGAGCTCGTTGTACTTGCCCTGGAACACCGCCTCCACGGTGATGTCGCTGTCGTTCGTGTCGTTGAACTCCTGAACGAGCGCCGCAAGGGTCTCGCCGTTGTTGCCGGACATCGCGTGCCAGAACGTGATCGTGACGGGACCATCGTCGTCGGACCCTCCAGCGCCACCGCCACAGGCGGCGAGGGTGGCGGCAAGAGCGGCCGCGGCGATGGCGGCTGCGAACTTCGGACGGAACATGTGTCCTCCTTTGGACGGGCTGTGGACATGCTTCGTGATCGAGGCCTCGGGGAGGACGTCTCTGCCGCCGAGCTCGTGGACATCGAAGCAGAAGCTGGCTCCAATTTCAACATCGTCATGTGAATCTCTCGCCCACGTCGAGTCGGCGACTGCGTCGCCGACCACCGATTCACGCCGAAATTGCGTGGGCAACGCCGTGCACGTTCCCTAGTCGTTATTCACATGTCAGTGGTAGTTTGCCTGTCGTTCGTGCTAGAACATCTGTCATGAGAGGAGCTCAGGCGTGAACGAGGCGGGCGCACGAGAGCGACGCGAGGTCTCTGTCGGTATCGACATGGGCACCCAGAGCGTGCGCGTCGTCGTCGTCGACGACCACGGCTCCGTGTGCGCCCTTGCCGCCGAGCCGTTGACCAGTTCCCGAGCCGGCGACCGCCACGAGCAGTCGCCGCGGAGCTGGTGGGACGCCGTGGGGAGCGCGGCACGCCGGGCTATCGGCGAGCTCGACCGGCCTGTGGTGCGAGCCGTGGCGGTCTGCGGCACGTCGGGCACCTTCACGCTCGCGCGGGGGACCCAGCCGGTGACGACCGGTGTCATGTACGACGACGGCCGGGGCCGCGGGTGCGCAGCCGCAGTCCACGAGGCCGGCGGCGCCGTCTGGGCACGGCTCGGCTATCCGATGCAGGGAACGTGGGCGCTGCCGCGGCTGTGTGCCGTGCTCGAGGGCCTGGAGCCCGAGCTTCGGCGCGATTGGGACCGGGGCGCGCTGACGCTCCTGCACCAGGGCGATCTCGTCAACGCCAGCCTCACGGGACATCGCGTGGTGACCGACTGGGCCCAGGCGCTCAAGTCGGGATACGACGTCGAGCGACTCACCTGGCCCCATGCGGTGCTCGACGATCTCGGGGTGAGCCACCTCGGCCTGCCGGAGGTGGTCGCCCCGGGCACGATCATCGGCACGGTCGGTGCGCACGCCGCCGAGCACACCGGGATCCCGGCAGGTGCCCTCGTGGTCAGCGGGACGACCGACAGCTGCGCGGCACAGATCGCCGCCGGTGCACTCGACCCGGGTTCCTGGAACTCGGTACTGGGCACGACGCTCGCGATCAAGGGGGCAGCCACGGAACCGCTGTCCGTGCCGGGCAGTGGCGTCTACTCCCACCGGGCTCCCGACGGCGGCTGGTTGCCCGGTGGCGCCTCCAGCGCCGGCGCCGCCTACCTCCGCCAGGAGTTCCCGGGAGCGGTCGGCGATGACAGCGACGCGGCCGCGGCGGGCGTGGAGCCGGCGCCGGGCGTCACCTACCCGCTCGTGGGGAGCGGTGAGCGTTTCCCGTTCGACGCGCCGACCCTGACGGCGTTCACGACGGTGCACGAGGGCGGTCACGCCGAGCGGTATGCCGCCGCGCTGCAGGGTCTGGCGCTGGTGGAGCGGATGGCGTACGACGTGCTGGAGCGCCACGGTGCCGACGTTCGCGGGCCGGTCTCGGCGACGGGTGGCGCCACCGGCAGCCGGTACCTGCTGCAGCTGCGGGCCGACGTGCTCGGGCGCTCGCTGCGGGTGCCCGGCGTCTCCGAGCCCGCGTTCGGGATGGCGATCCTGGCGACCGCCGCAGGACGCGAGTCGCTTCGCGAGGCCGCACGGCGAATGGTCCGCACCCGCGCGATCGTGGACCCCGATCTCACGCGAGCCGCTATCTGGGATGAGCAGTTGGCTCTGCTCACCGATGAGCTCGCTCGCCGCGGCGTCACCCGCGAGCCCGCCCACGTCGAACGAGCGAGTGCATGAGCGAGATCCTCCTTGCCCGGCACGGCAGGACCGCGTGGCACTCAGGCAACCGGTACACCGGTGCCTCCGACCTCGACATCGACAGCGAGGGCGAAACGCAAGCCGCCCGCCTCGGCCGCTGGGCCGGCGGCCAAGGACTCAGCGCACTGGCCGCGACCTCGTTGCGCCGCACCCAAAGCACCGCGGCCGCCGTCGCCGAGGTGACCGGCCTCCGGGTCGACCTGCTCCCCGAGCTGCGCGAGATCGACTTCGGCATCGCCGAGGGACGCACCATGACCGAGCTCCGCGGCACGCATCCGGCCGAAGCAGCCGCGTTCGAGCGCGATCCGGTCTCCGACCACTGGCCCGGCGGCGACGATCCTCGTGCTCGCACCACGACGGCGCTCGCCGCACTCGGCGACTGGGCGGCATCCCTGACCGGGCGAGGCATGCTGGTGTGCCACAGCACGATGATCCGGCTGCTGGTGTGCGAGGTGCTGGGTGTCCCGTTGTCGGAGTACCGGCGCCGACTCCCGCGACTCGACCCGGTGGCGGTGACCGCGCTGCACCGCTCAGGCACCGGGACCTGGGCACTGCTCCGCTACAACGTTCCCCCGGAAGGAGCGCACGATGGTTCAACACCGTGAGGACCCGCCAGGCGCCACGTCGGCGCACGGCCGCAAAGCCGAGCGGCAAGCGCAGATCGCAGAACGGGTGCTCGAGCGCGGGCAGGCCGCGGCGAGCGACCTGGCCGAACACTTCGGCGTCAGCGTCATGACGATCCACCGCGACCTCGACGCGCTCGCCGAGCAGGGCATCCTGCGGCGCTTCCACGGTGGCGCGAGCGCTCAGCGCAGCTCGGTCTTCGAGCCCGACGTCGACTACAGGCTGCGCCTGGGCGCGACCGCCAAGCGGGCGATCGCGATCGCGGCGCGAGATCTCGTCGAGCCCGGAATGGCCCTCATGCTCGACGACTCCACCACCGGCCTCGCGCTCGCGGGCCTCATCGCCGACATTCCCGATCTCACGATCGCCACGAACTTCGTGGACGCGGTCGGCCTGCTCGCCGGTCGCGGCCCCCACGTGATCGGTCTGGGGGGCGATCTGTCGGTGCCACACCGCTCGTTCCTGGGGCACGGATGCCTGGACGCCGTGGCCGCAATCCGGGTCAACACGCTGTTCTCCTCGACGTCCGCGATGACGGCCGATGCGGTATATCACCAGGAGCAGGAGATCGTCACGGTGAAGCAGGCGATGATGGCCTCGGCCGAGCGGCGCGTGCTGCTCATGGATCACTCCAAGTGCGGCAAGTCGGCGCTCTACCGCGTCTCGGCGGCCACCGATTGGGATGTGATCGTCGTCGATGCCGAGACCGATCCGACTTTCGTTGCCGACCTGCGGGAACGTGGCATCGACGTCGTCGTGGCCACGGCGTCGTGAGCGTCGTCATCGGCGTCGACGCCGGAACCACGGTCACGAAGGCGGTCGCGTTCGCCGACGGAGTCCCCGCCGTAACAGCGAGCCGGGCGACCGCGGTGCAGCGCTGTTCCGACGGGCGCGTGGAGCAGGATCAGGGCGAGGTCGTGGCGTCGGTGCTCGAAGTCCTGGCAGAGGTCGCTGCCCAGCTCGGCCCACGGACCGCTGAGACCATAGCGATCGGGCTGACCGGGCAGGGCGACGGTCTGTGGCTCACCGACGCCCACGGCGTCGGAGTGGGTCCCGCGATGTCCTGGCTCGATGCCCGTGCCAACGCCGTGGTGGAGACCTGGCACGACGACGGCACGAGCGCCGAGATCGCTGCGGTGACGGGCAGCGAGCCGTTCCCCGGCGCGACACCGGCGCTGCTGGCGTGGGTGGCACGCGAACGTCCCGACCTGATCGAGCGCGCGGCGGTGGCGGGGCATTGCAAGGACATGCTCCTGACTCGCCTGACCGGCGCCCGCGCGACCGAACCGTCCAACGCGATCCTGTTCGACCACCGCACCCGAACCTCGAGCGACGCACTCGTGGAGCGCTGCGAGCTCGGGGCTGCCCGCGAGCTGATCGCGCCCGTGGCCTCGGCACCGACCGG
>NZ_JBMDXJ010000121.1:0-10546 GCF_048594945.1 Pseudactinotalea sp.
GCTCCGCCAGCTCGTCCAGGGTCTCGGTGTCGCATCCGCAGAAGGTGTCCATGGCGCGAGGCTAGGCGTCGTCCGCGCCGTCCGGCCCGGTCCCCGGCCCCGATGTGGACGGCGACCCGATGTGGAGGAAAGGTCGCGGACCCTTCTCCGCGAACACGAACACGAGCACGAACACGAACACGAACACGAACACGAACACGAACTCGAACGAGAACACGAGCACGAGCACGGACCCCGGCACGACCGCGGCCCGGACGCGCGAGGGCCCCGCCGCTCCACGGAGCGACGGGGCCCTCGGACCGTCGGGTCTCAGACCACGATGTTGACGATCTCAGCTATGCACCTTTGACCAGCAGTTATGCCGGGTCGTGCGTCTCTCGTGCAGTAGGACTCATGAAAGAGCCCGCCCGGTGCGCGAACACCGGCGGGCGTGGGCAGTACCTAGCGAGAGGCACCACCATGGATCAGCATACCGACCACCCTTCCATCCGCTCCGAGCGCGTCGCGCTGGACGGCGGGCACGCCGACGTCGATGTTCCCGGAGAGCACGTCGAGTTGACCGTCACCATCGGCGGGCGGGCATCCACCGGCCTCGCGCTCTCCCCGCTCGAGGCCCGCAGAATCGGTGCGGCGCTGACCGCTGCTGCACATCGCGCCCACGTCGCGCAGGCCGCGCAGCTTCACCTCGAAGGCGTCGAGACCGTCACCGACCTGTTCCGCCACGCCCAGGCGAGCGGGATCCCCGCCGGAGCACTGCTCGAGGGGATGGATCGATGAACCGCCAGACGATCCCCGGCCGAAAGACGACGACATCCAAGTCGCTATGCCCTGCGTGGTGTGCAGACCAGGACCAGCGGGACCATTGGGTGCGTTCCGCGGGACTCTGGGAGACGGTCCACGCGCGCCGGTTCGGGCCGTTCGTCGTCTACCTCCCCCAGGAGCTCCGCGACAGCGGCGAGAACTGGGCGGGCCGCTGCGAGGTCCACACCGACGAGACCGACGTGGTGGTCTACTACGCAGCCGAAGCCGTCGAGCTCGCAGCCCAGTTGCGTGCAGCTGCACAGTTCGCGACTGCCCTGGATGAGCGCGTCGCGGAGACTGCCCGATGAGCCGGAAGGCGTACCCCATCGCGGGAGCTGTCATCGCGGCGGGACTGGCCGGGTACCTATTCGGGGCCGCGAACACCGAACTTACGGCACCGCTCGCACCCGTGAACGTGTCCGTCGTGCACGAGGAATCCGGGGAACTGCGCTCCGTCGAGCTGACCGACCGCAACGGCGACGACGTCGAGGTCGGATCCGTCGCCGAAGAGTTCCCCTGGCTCGAGCAGGACGACGACAGCGACTCCTGAGAGCCCTACGCCGCCCGCGATGGTGTGAGTCCAGCTCACCCCATCGTGGACGGTCTAGGGCGGCTCAGGTCGTCCCCGCGTGCCTTCACGGCCTCCCACGCGGCCCCGACGTACACCGGGGTGAACAGGTAGGCACGGCTAGAGAACAATCCACCAGAACTGCCCGGAGCCGGGGCGGCGTAGCGCGAACGTCGACGCGCACGAGGGGCGGCGAAGCGGTCTACCGATCCGGTAGGGCGCTACTCGTCGTGTCACCAGCGGTAGACGGAGCGGGGGCCGTGGGAGATTTCCGGGGTGGGGACCAAGCTTCTGGGGGCCGCAGGCCCGCCGACAGCAGTAGCCGGCGCAGCTAGGGTCAAGTCGCATCAGAGCGGGGAACATCCTCGTTCATACTGTAGGTCAGGAAAGTCGCCGCCTGTTCATGGTGCGGTCGGTGCGGAGAACTGGGTGGTTCTCGCCGGTCTCGGTGTTGCGACGAGCCTATGATCTGCTCATGCTCGACACTCTCTTGCGTATCGTGCCGGTCATCCCGGCCCTCGCAACTTCGCTCGTGACCGTCCTCAGACTGGTTCTCGATCGGTCGCCTGAGCGGCGATTACGGGAGAACATACTCGTTCTCGCCAAACTGCAGAGCGACCTGCCGGGCGACCAGAAGATTGTAGTAGGCCGCGAGATGCCAGAGCATCTCGACGACCTCAGCGCTGAGATGCACTATCGGCGCGTCCGGAGAGTGGATACGAGCACTATCGCGCTCATGGTGGTGCTCAACGCTCTAGCTGCGGGATGCGCGGTGGCCGCCTACTTCGTCCAGAACTGGGCAGGCTGGACGGCACTCGGTGTGCTCGCGTTGATACTCTTCGGGTTCTCACTGATCGGACTGGGTGAACTCTATGAGCTCCCCGACGGCGACGATCGGGTTCCGGCAAGGCTCCGGAAGGAGAAGCAGTCGGAGAAGAAGGGATGAAGCCGTGCAAACGCGACCGGGTCCCAGTCGGGCGTGGGATCGAACGTCGGCTCGGCGGGAGTCGACGGGGAGACAGGTGTCTCCCCCTGCTCCATCGCGCGGCAGTCACGCTGGATCGTCCTCTCGGCGACGGAGGTTCGGCTCGGGAGGAGTGCCCCAACCGTTCTTCTCGTGGATGTTCACGAGAGCTGACATGACGAACTGGGAGCGCTGCCTGATCTCATCCTCATCCACGTCGCCCGATTGGATGAGGCGAACATCGTTCGTGAAGCGCGCTGCCCACCAGCTGAGGGGATTGATCCGCTCGAGCAGCGCCTCAACGTAGTCCTGTTCCTTCATGTTGGCGCGGCGCGTGGGTGGTCCCTCTTCGAGGATCGCCCGGTTGATCGACGATCCAAGGTGGTGCTGTAGACCGACCAGCTCGTTGATCGGATGCGAGGCGGGGTACTCGTCCACGAGCACCATGAGGGCCACTCTCAGCCGGACGATGCGTGGGTGAAGTTCCTCTTGGAACGGATTGATCCCGATGAACGGCGCGAGCTGTTCGATGACCTCGCGTGTAGCCCGCTTCCTCTCGTCGTGCACAGCACTGTCATGCGCGATCCCTCGCTCTTCGGCAAGTTGCCGTGCTGCAAGGGCGCGCTCGTCTGCGAGCCGTTCATCATCGATCCTCCGTTGACGCTTCAAGATCGCCAGGGGGACCAAGATCGCAGCGACGAGTGCCGCAATCGACACTAGGATCCCGAGCGCTGGAAGATTGATGTTGGCCCACCATTCGAAGGTGTCGTGCCCGCCGCCGTCCGAGGGGTTCACGCGGCCACCATCTCGGGAACGGTCAGCGGGTGGAGCCCGCCCCGCCGGTACGTGGTCCCGAGCGCGATAAAGCGGCCCTGGCTGTAGACCTCGAGACCGGGGAGCATCCGCCCGGGCTGCTCGTCCATGAGCCCCCACACGTGCAGGCCTGTGCCGGAGACGGACAGTTCGACCCAGGCGTCGGGGTTGTCGGCGAGGACCCGCTGCGCGAGCTCGGACAGCGAGCCGTCGGGGGACACGCAGCCGTCGAGGTCGAGGCACGCGAACCTGTGACCGAGGGCGAAGCCGAGACCGTTGCCGACGGTCGACGTACTCGCCTCTGAGTACGTGGACCAGGTGCTCGGATCGGTGGACTTCGCGTTGCGCCCGTCCACCTGCGTAGGAACCTTCGTCATCTTCCCGGCGCGGGGCTTGAGCCTGTACCGCATCCACCGGTCAGCAGCCCGCAGCTGCTCGGGAATCGGAGTCTCTCGGAGGCGTGCACGGTACGCCTTCTGCCGACACGCAGGGTTGCAGTAGCGGGCGCGCCGGCCCCTGGTCTCAGAGGTCCGGAGTGGTGCTCCGCAGGTCTCGCAGGTCATGCTCACAGTCTACCGGAGCGTGACGAAATAAAGCCACGAACTGCAAACACTATGTGATGGCAGATCATGGCGAAGTGTCAGGTTTCCCGACCGAGCATCGTTGCTGGTCAGACGAAAAAACTCGGGAAAAAGCGCACGCAGGATCCGAGGTGCTATCCGGCGGTGGGAGGGGGGGGAGAGGAGGGGGTCACCCCCCACCCTCTCGACTCACCTCTCGTCACCGCGTCGTCGCGGTCAGTCTACCGCGCTGACCTGCTCGTCGGTCGTGCTGCTGCGGTCGCGTCGTGGAACCTTGCGGTCGCTGCGCTTGATGACGATCCTTCCGTCCTTGCCGTGTTCGACGGGGATCGCGACGCCGAGCTGGACGAGGCGCTCGCCCTGACTGTTGGCGGCGTCCATGATCTCGCCGATGGAGTGTCCGCCGCTGTTCTTGGTGAATCGGATGAGCATTGTTGTGTGTCCTCTCAGTAGCTGCGCTGGAATCCGGCGGCGGTGTATCGGTCTCGAGGCCTGCTCGGCGCTCCGCGCTCGGCGTGCTCGGCCTCGAACTGCTGGACTTCCTGCTCGGTGTAGAGCGAGGGCTCGTGCTCTTCGCGGCACATGACGATGAACCGCGTGAATTCGTGGTGGTCCTTCTCGCCGCGGACCTCGGTCGGGGTGGAGAACAGGTAGGCGTCGGGGCGGCGCGTTCCGGGCAGGATTCCGTACTGGTGGAACACGGTGGTGACGGACCACAGGGTGGTGAGCTCTCCCCATGCGAGGGCGGTGGCGTCGTCCCGGAGGGCGTACTCGGCACCGCGGGGGTCGCGCTTGGGGTCGAGGGCGTCGGGGTCGTAGACGCCGGAGTAGACCATGTCGGCCCGCTCTTCGATCACGGTACGGAGGGCGGGGATCCACTTCTCTCCGTGGTCTCGCAGGGCGTTGCGGAGGGTGGCTCCGACGGTGGTCTGCGCGGCGGCGAAGGTGTGGTTGACGCGGGTGGGGTCGATGTCCGCGCCGACCAGGCGGGCGAGGATCTGCGCGCCGGTGAGGTCGCCGTCGGCGATGCTCTTGGTGAAGTCGGGGCCGGTCTGGCCGACCATGCCGACGACCTCGAGGCGCTGCTGCTCGAGGGAGGGCAGGGCTTCCTCGGCGCGGGTGACGGCGTCGAGGATCTTCCGGGGGACGGTGACGCCGATGGGTTCGAGCTTGCGGACGATCCCGGCGAGGTGTCGGGCTGTGCTGGTGTCGATGGTCTTGGTGCTGTAGCGCATGGTGGTGGTTCCCTTCCTGGGGTCAGTTGCCGGCGAGGTCGCGGCGGACCATCGCGTCGATGTCCTCGAGGTCGCGGGCGTTGCTCTCGGCCTTCGCGATGCTCGAGGACGTGATGGCCCGCTGCTGCTCGGTCATGGTCCCGGCGAGCTCGGACGCGGTCTCGTCGGCGAGCTCTCGAGCTGCCTGGAATCGACCCTCGGCGTGCAGTGCCGCGATCTGCTGAGACGCCGCGGTGATGCGGGGCTTCATGCCGGCGAAGGATCCGCCGGTGCTTTGCTGGGAGGCGGCGTCGAGGGAGGCGAGGTCGCCGCCCGTGAGTGCCTGCCCGGAGTTCGCGGAGGCTCGGAGGAGCTGCGCGACGGGATGGTCCTGGGGGATGTGCTTGGTCATGTGGGTCATGCCTTCCTGGATCGGAGGTGGAGGTGGTGCTTCGCGCCGCGGAGTTCGGCGAGTCGCTGTCGTTCGAGCTTCTGTCGGCGGCGCTTCTGGACGCCGATGTCGTGTGCTTGCTTGCCCATGGGGCCTGCCTTTCGCTCGGGGACGGGGTGCGGAGACTGCCCGCACCCTCGGCGGTGCTCGTGCGGTCATGCGGCCCACTCCTTCCGCTCGGCGGAGGTCATGCCGCCCCAGATGCCTTCTCTCTCGTCGGCGGTGATCGCGTAGCGGGTGCACGCCTCGAGCACGGGGCAGTCGAAGCACGCTCGCGCTGCGCGGTCCTGCTGCTGCGCGGTGCCGAGCCAGTCGTTCCGGTCCGGGCCGGCGCAGGGTGTGGGGCCGGTGGCGAGGATCCGGGCGTGCAGCTCGTCCCATGCGGGGCGGGCGTGGTTGGGGACGGCGAAGGTTCCGCGGGTCACTGGTCGGCCCCCTCGGTCTCGAGGGCGTCGGCGCGGTCGTGGAGGTTGTCGGCGACCCGGCGAAGATCCTTCACGGCGATGAACACCGCGTGCGGTCCGGTGCGGATCTGGACGCCGACGGTCTCGGTTCGCTTGCCGGCGTCCCAGGTCCAGGGACGGACGCGGGGACGGGCGAGGCCGGTCATCGGGTGGACTCGCAGTCGCCGTCGCAGTAGGGCTCCATGCAGCCGGGGCAGGCCGACGCTTCGGACTGTTCAGACGGTTTCGACGGTTCAGCTGAGAGGCTGTCGTCAGACCGTCGGGAACTGTCCTCGAGCCCTACTGCGCGCCAAGCGCGGACGAACACCGTCCGGTGGTAGCCGCGGGTGTCGTCGGTGTCCTTGCCGGATCGGATGGTGAAGTTCTTGACGAGCATCCGTCCGAGGCGCTGCGCGGTGAGGTCACGCCCGAAGGTGCTGGACGCGGACCACCGTTCGGGGTGTCGGGCGATGAGATGGGAGAGGATCTCCTTGGTGCTGAGGAATGCGCTTCCCTGTTCTTCATAGAGGGTGTGAAGGTCCCGGATGAGGTGGACGTGGATGGGCATGGTGGAGAGACCCTCCTCGCGGTCTCGAGCGATCTGGTCGAGGTCGTTGCGGATCATCTGGTCGACGCGCTCGGGCCAGTCGCTGCCGGCGAACACGGACACGCGCTTGAGGGGGAGCCACCGCTCTTTGATCCGTCCGACGCACCCGCGGGGAACGTCGGGGCGGGTCTGTCGGAGCTCGGCGCGGATCGTGTCGGCCCACGCGCCGACGCGCTGCCCGAGGTCCCTCACGTCGACGTCGATCAGTTCCCAGTCGGACTCGTCGACGTCCCCCTCGTGGGCGGGGAACATCGTCACGATGACGGTGCGCTGCATGGTGTCCTCGGGGAGGTCCGGTGCGTTGCCGGCCATGGCGACGGGTGCGAAGGTCGGCATGGACTCGGCGCGCCAGCCGTCTTCCTTCGACGGCACGAGCACGGGCCGGGATCCGCCGACCTTGTACCCGCTGTTGAGCACGCCGAGCACGTCCTCGATCCCGGGGCGGTTCGGGCTGAGCGCCTTCTCGGCCTCGTCGATCAGCAGCACGGTCGGCGTGGCCGCGATGAGCCGGGGGATCATCGCGGACGAGGACACGGAGGACATCGGGGTCGCATGGGGGACGAGACGCTCGAGGTGCTCGAGAACGGTGGTCTTCCCGCTGCCCGGCATCGGGCTCGTGATGAGCAGTCGTGGGGTCGTGTAGGACTCGGCGGCGAGGTGCGTGTGCACTGCCCAGAGTGCGAGGGTGTCCAGATCGTCGTCGGATGCAGGGGCGAGGTAGCGGCCGAGGTGCTCGCGGACGGCGTCGAGGACGGTTCGCCTAGGTGTCTCTCCTGAACCGTCGAGACCGTCGGAACGGTCGAGACCGTCGGGTGCCCGGGGCGCTTCGACGGTTGCGGAAGGGGTCTCTGGGGAACCGTCGAAACCGTCGGAAGCGTCCAGACTGTCGAGCATGTCGCCCTGCCTCGGATCGATGTAGTGGTTGTCGAAGTGGCTCACAGCGGCACCACCTCGTCACGGAGACGCTGCGCGGTCGTGAGCAGTTGGTCGGCGATCCCGTCGAGGACTGGGGCGAGCTCTCCCGCTTCGTTGATCGCGTGGCCGGCGGCGTCGATCCGGTCCTCGTGCGGGGCGTGCGCGGCGGCGGCTTGCGCTGCCCGGTCCCCGATCTGCGCGAGGGACCGGAGCGCGGCGCGCAAGATGATTAGGAACCTGTACGCGGCTCCGAGTTCGCCGCCGATCACGTCGTCTCCGATGTCGTGCAGTAGGCGCTCGAACGCCACTCGGTGCTCGTCGCGGATCAGGCCGTGTTCGACGGCGGTCTGCGTGATCGCTGCGCGGGTGTGTCGCCGTCCGGTGCGGAGGTTCCGGTCGGTGGCGCGGACGATGGTCTCGAGCGCTGCGGAGGTGAAGTCCCCGGCGCGCAGCGCAGCGATGGTCTCCCGTGCCGTCGCGGGCGGGGTCGAGAGGATCCCGGCGACGACGCACCGCTCTTCCCAGTCGAGGCCGGCGGGGTCGAGCCGGCACGGCAGGTTCAGCTCGGCGATGGTGGGTGCGCTCATCGGGCACCCCCGTCCTCGTCGCCGTGCAGCTCGTGGCCGACGTTGTACGGGACCACGCGGTGCAGCTCGAGGGTCGCCGCGGACCCGCGCGCCTGCGCTCGGCGCACCGCCTTCTCAGCGGCGGGCAGAGACAGGTACGTGCGCCGCATGACCCGCTCGGCGGGCGTCTTCACCACGAGCAGGTACAGGGGCCGGCTGAGCGCGATGTCAGCGGCGGTCAGGTGCGGGATCCGGGCCGGGACGGTAGACTCGGGGACATCTGCTGTAGCGCTGTGATGGGTGCTACGGGAAGTCGCCTCGGATCCTCCGCCGGGGCGATTTTCTTTGCGGTGACTCACCGGCGACCACCACCGACCGTGGGGATCGGGGTCAGCATCGCCTCGAGCTCGCGCAGGTCGACGCGGATGGCGCGGGTGCCGACGCGATAGCCGGTCAGCTCGCCGCGGGCGATGAAGTTGCGGATCGTGCGTTCTGTGACGCTGAGGTAGTCGGCGGCGTCGGAGAGGGTGACGTACCTAGCGCGAGGGGTTGTCGCGAGGGACATATAGAAGCCTCCGGGCGTGTTTCAACGCCTCACGCTGGTGAGGTAGGAGAAACAGGGCCGGAGGCTCTGTCACCGGGTAAGTTGCCCGGCTCTTAGTGGGGAGAGTACCACATGATTCCTGCCGTTTCTGGCACCGTTACGCGGCAAGCCGGCGCAGCGCGCGCAGGCTGATCTCCGGAATGCCCTCCGAGTCGAGGCGGTCGAGGATCGGCCACAGTGTTTCGCCGCGAACGGGGACCGTCAGACCACAGGGGCAGGAGAAGCTGTTACGGGTGCGGGCAGCGTCGACATCGTGTGTCGGAGGAAGGTTCACGACGTCACCGTCAGCCGTTTCATATGACAGTCGCACGTTCCGCTCAGACTTGAGCGATGCTGAGCGCCTAGCGCCGGGAGTCATCACGCCGCCATCAGGATCTAGGAGCACCTCTCCGACTGGCCGGTATTCCCTCCCGGCGATCCAGGCATCGAGGTCGATTCCTGAACGCTTGCGCTTGCCGCGCCGGTGCTCAACTTCGAACCACCCGATCGTCCCGTCGGGCTCGGTCGCAGTGCGCCGCCGCATGGTTGCGATCTCAGTACGCCCACGCCGCTCGTGGAACGCATCGGAGTCCTCGCAGTAGATCCGCACGGTCTCAGTGGTCATCATCGGCTCCGTTCTTGCGGGTGTTCGCGGCGGTGATAGCGGCCCCGAGAGCGTCGGCGATCCGCCGGTCCCGGTCTCTCACGGCGTGCTGGTATCCCATCGCGGTGGCAGGGGAGGTGTGGCCGGCGCGGTCCATCAGCTCCCGTGTCGTCGCGCCCGTCGCCGCTGCGAGGGTGAGGCCGGAGTGCCGGAGGTCGTGCGGTCGCAGATCCTCGAGGCCGGCTGCTCTCGCGGCATGCCGGAACGTCGCCGCGAACGAACTGTAGGAGAGCGGCTTGTCCTTCGCGACGGGGGAGGGGAACAGGTGGCCCGCCGGGCCGGGGGCGGCGTAATCGGAGAGTTGCGTGCGGATCATGTCGTCCAGCGTCTCGGGGTAGTGCACGGCCCGGACGCTCCGAGCGGTCTTCACGGGGCCGACGGCCTTCACGGTCTTCCCGCCGTTGCTCGCCGTCTCCCGTACATGCAGCACGTGGTCTTTCGTGTCGACGCTGCGGCGGCGCAGGGCCAGTGCTTCGCCGGGTCGGAGGGCGCAGAACCCGCCCAGCAGGATCAGTAGCCGGCGGTCGGCGGGGACGTGCTCGGCGAAGGTCAGCAGCTCGTCAACGGTCAGGGCGCGGCCCTCGCGCTTCACGGAGTAGGTGGACGCGCCGCGGATCCTCGCGGGGGACTCCGGGATCACTCCCTCGTCGACAGCGGCGCGGAGGATCTGCGCGAGGACCCTGTACGCGTTGGCGCGGGCGGCAGGACGATCCTGGGGGAGCGCGGCGTACCAGCGGCGGACCATCGGTGCCGTGATCCGGCCTATCGGAGTGGCGCGGAACGTCGGCGCGACGGAGTGCTCGTACGTGTTGCGGTAGGTGTAGCGGGAGCGTTCGCGGATCTGGTGAGTCGTCAGCCAGGACTCGGCGAACTCGCCGAACAACAGCGTGTTGTCGCGGGGCTTCCATGTGCCGGTCTCGAGGGCGGCGCGCTGTACTGCGATCCAGGCGTCGGCGTCGGTCTTCGTCGTGAATGTCTCGGGGGCGTTTACGCGGTTGCCGTGGGGGTCGAGGTAGCTCGCCTGGTATCGACCGGAGGGGAGCTTGCGGAGCGCGCCGAAGCTGCGGCGCGTGCGTCGGGTCTTGCCGGCCATGCGTCCCCCGTCCTGGTCGTGCAACTAACGTGCTGCTAGTGCGTGCCTAAGCGTACCGCTTGTTTCTATTGCATGCACCTGTTAGTGTCACGACCAGGCACGAGAGATGTGCAGGTCATGGCAGGGAATGCCTGAATATCACACCACGATGTTGACGATCTTCGGGGCGCGGACGATCACCTTGCGGACCGTCTGCCCCTCGAGCAGCTCCTGCACGCGCGCCTCTGCCATCACGGCCGCCTCGAGGTCCTCGGCGGAGATCTCCGGGTCGACCTCGATCCGG
>NZ_JBMDXJ010000122.1:0-2337 GCF_048594945.1 Pseudactinotalea sp.
GGGATCGGCCTGGGGATCAGAGGCGGCGCAGGTCAACCGGGGATGAGCTGCGCGCTGCGGCGCCTCTCCACGGCCTCGATCGACAGCAGGATGCCCTCGAGCTCGGCATCCGACGCGCCCGCCTCGCGGCGCAGGAAGAGAGCCTGCTTGAAGCTCTCCTTGGCCAGCTCGAAATCGCCCGCCTCGAAGGCGTTCCGCCCCTGATGCTGATGGGCGAACGCGGCGATGCCGACCCAGCCCTGCCCCTCGGCCTCGGTGGCACAGGTGGCCAGCTCCTGTTCGGCCGCCGCGTGCGCTCGGCGGTACTGCAGGATCGTCGCGTGCAGCACGCGTGAACGCAGCACGTCCTTGCGGGTGCCGGCCATCCGCGCCACACGCACCGACTCGTCGGACAGCGCCAGTGCCTCGTCGAGCTGTCCGAGAACCTTCAGCAGCCACACCCGCTCGAGCAGCGCCGGCAGGCTCCGCTGCTCCTCGATCTCGATCAGTCGCTGTGCGCATTCGATCTGATCCACCTGCTCGCGAAGAGTCTCCGAGTCGTACCCCTTGATGTAGCCCAACGCGCTCTCCTCTCGCAGCATCACCAGTCTGCATCCGACCCTGTCGGTCGGCGGGTCGGCGCGCCCCGCGGCGCGATTTCAGCGCAGGAAGATCGATGCGTCGGGCTTCGGGGAGGCCATGGCATCCGCGTCCGTGACGATTTGCGCCCCTTGCGCGAACGCGGCGACCTCGGCCCCCTGGGCGATCTTCGCCGGGTGGGGCCCGGCTGCCAGCATCCTGGGCAGCCACTCGGTGGGCAGGGGAGCGGCGGATGCCGCGATCACGAGGTTTCCGAAGCGGCGTCCTTTGAGCACCTGGGTGTCCGCGAGCAGTGCGACCTCGGGCAGCACCTCCGAGGCGGTGGCGACCTGGCGCCGGGCGAACGCGAGCCCCGGTCCGTCGGCGACGTTCACGAGCAGCACCCCGGCCGGTGCGAGCAGTGTCGCGACCTCGCGGTAGAACTCGATGCTGGTCAGGTGCGCGGGCGTCTGGGCGCCGGAGTAGACGTCCGACACGACGAGGTCGCACGCCCCCGTCAACCCGGCGGGGAGCCGGGCGATCCCGGCACGCGCATCTCCGATCCGCACCCGGATCGACGCACCTCGCGGCAGGGGCAGGTGCTCGCGCACGAGCGCGGCGAGCGGCGCCTCCAGCTCGATCACCTGCTGCCGTGAGCCGGGTCTGGTCGCCTCGACGTATCGGGGGATAGTCATTGCTCCGGCGCCGAGGTGCACGGCGGTCAGCGGTCCCGCCGGGAGCTGATCGACGACCGCTCCCATCCGCACGATGTACTCGAAGTGCAGGTGGGTGGGATCGTCGAGGTCGACGTGGGATTGCGGGGTGCCGTCGACGATCAGTTCGTAACCGGTCGTGAAGGACGACGGCTCGATGCTCGCGATGCCGCCGTGATCCAGACGCGCCTGCGGATGATCGGCATCCCTCGATCGGCTTCTCCCCACGGCTGAGAGCCTACTGCGCACGAACCCAGGGTCCCGTGTTACAGGTGTATGACGATCATCGTCCCGAGTTGCAATGAGTTTGTTAGTGGTAAATACTTTTTCGGAGTCGGCATGCAACCGTTGTGGCCGAGGGCAGTTTTCAATGAGGAGATTCACCTGATGAAGAAGCGCATTCTTCCGATCGTGGCGCTCGGCGTCACGGCATCGCTGGGCCTTGCCGGCTGCGCGGGCGGCGGCAACGACAACGGTGGCGGCACCGACGGCGAGGGGCAGACCCTCAGCGTCTGGATCATGAAGGGCACGAACCCCGACGCCACCGCGTTCTACGACGAGGTCTCGGCTGCCTTCGAGGAGGAGACCGGGGCGACCGTCGAGATCGAAGAGGTGCAGTGGGCAGACGCGCACGACCGCTTCGTGACCGCCATCGCCGGCGGAACGACCCCCGACATCGCCGAGACGGGCACCACCTGGACGGCCGAGTTCGCCGACGCCGGCGCGCTGCTGCCGATCGACGAGTACGTGGATGCCGAGGACGGCCTGCGCGACGATCTCGTCGAGGGTCTCGAGGTCGCCGGCACTTACGACGAGGAGCTCTACGGCATGCCGTGGTACGCGGGCGTCCGCTCGCTCGTCTACCGCACCGACATCTTCGAGGAGCTCGGGCTCGAGGCGCCGAAGACCTGGGACGACATCATCACCGCAGGCGAGGCCATCAAGGCGGCGCACCCCGAGATGATGGCCTTCCCCGTCCCGGGCGATGCCGAGTTCCAGGTCTACCCCTGGGTGTGGGGCGCCGGCGGCGAGGTCGCCACGCTCGACGGCGACACCTGGACGAGCG
>NZ_JBMDXJ010000123.1:0-14920 GCF_048594945.1 Pseudactinotalea sp.
AGCCGCGCGAGCCGATCATCGGCCCGGCGGGTCCACCGGGAGGAGCAATCTGCCGCAAGCCGTAGCTGTCCTTGCCGAGGCTCTCGTCCATCTTGACCTCGTACTCGGTCACCGTGCCCGAGGCGCCGCCCATGACGGCCACGTCGCCGCGGAAGATCTTGGTGGTGATGACCTCGGAGCCGGCTCCGGCGTTCTTGGACGTGAAGGTCTCCGGATCGAGCAGACCGTCAGCGACCATGCCGTGGAAGAACTCCAGCATCGTGCGGTACTCGTCCGAGGTCCCCGCGTACGTGAGGCCGCCGTTGCCGTCGTCGATCATGCCGTCGCCGAAGCCCCAGCCGGCGCGCGTGCCGAACGCCGGCCCGGCGACGTTGATGATCGAGGCGCCCTCGAACTGCTCCGCGAGCGGGATCGTGTCCGGGTGGGCCTCCTTGATGACCACCAGCGCCTCGCGCAGTTCGTCCCACGTCTGCGGGAGCTCGAGTCCGAGATCCTCGAAGATGTCGGTCCGTGCGAGGAGCGAGAACCCGGGGAACGAGACCTCCTGCAGACCAGGGAGCATGTAGTACTTGCCGTCGAACTGCTTGAGGTTCTCCACCAGCGACTGCAGATCCCACTCCTGCACGTAGTGCTGGTAATGCGGCATGTACTCGACGTAGTCACTCATCGGGAGCACGGCCCGACCGGAGACGAACGGCTTCTCCTCGCCCACGTAGACGAGCGGAATGATGTCCGGCGCATCGCCAGCGCTGATCAGCAGGTTGCGGCGGTCCACGGCGTCACTGAACGGCACGTGCGACGGCACGAGCCTGACCCCGGTGAGCTCCTCGATGTGGTCCAACAGCTGCCACGTGGGCTTGATGTCGAGGTCCGGCCAGTCGGGCCAGAGGATCGACAGCTCGAACGGCTCCGTGGCCGCGAACTGCGTGCCGGCCTCGTAGTCCGGCATCGCACCGACGTTCTTGCCCTCGAGATCCAAGGCGGGGCCGGTGCCACCGTCGCCCGCGTTGGGGTCGGTGCCGTCGCTGTTGCACGCGGTGATCGCGGCAAGTCCGGCGATCCCGAAGGACCAGCCGAGCAGCTGGCGGCGGCTGGGCTGCGGGTGGAAGGTCAGTCGCAGGTCAGGCATGGTGTCTCTCCTTTGAGGTGCGCGAAACTATCGCGCGTTCGTCCGACAGTAGGAGTATGACGATAAACCGCCCGCAGGTCAACGGTAGGCGGCAGGACGTAACCTGGGGACGTGCCGGCGACGTTCTATCCCCACTGGGACTGGATCTACGACGTCGTCGACGACCTACCCGGCGCGCACGCTGCTGATCAGGAGTCGTGGGGCTGCGTTGTGCTCTGGATCGGCGAGAGGATGTTCGGCATGGTCTGCGAGGACAGCCGCGGCCGCGAGTTGCTGACACTCAAATTGCCGCCCGAGGATGGCGAGGCGTTGCGCCAGCAGCACGGATTCATCGAGCCCGGCTGGCACCTCAACAAGCGCCACTGGACCTCGCTCGTGCTCGCCGATGGCGGAGGCCATCGCGAGCTGATCACCGAGCTGCTCGAAGACTCCTACGACTGCCTGCTGGACACGCTCCCCCACTGGCGACAACGAGAGGTGAGACTCAAGAGATGACCCAGGACCCCGCCGTCGACGATCGTGCGAAGGCTGCCCAGGCCGCCTCCTTCGACTCCGCTGCCGACACCTACGAACGTGCGCGCCCCGGCTACCCCGACGACGCCGTCGACTGGCTGCTGCGGTCCCGGCCGCGAGAGGTGCTCGACCTCGGTGCTGGCACCGGCAAGCTGACCCGGGCGCTCGTCGATCGGGTCGAGACGATCCACGCCGTCGATCCGAGCCCGAACATGCTCGCGCAGCTGAGTGCCACGGTGCCCTCGGCACGAACCGCCGTGGGCACGGCGGAGGCCATCCCGCTGCCTGACGCGAGCGTCGACGCCGTGCTGGCGGCGCAGGCCTGGCACTGGGTCGACCCCGAGCGTGCCGTGCCTGAGGTGCGCCGCGTGCTCCGACCCGGTGGCGTGCTCGGGCTGATCTGGAACGTGCGCGACGAGTCGGTGCCGTGGGTCGCGCGGCTCACCGAGATCATGCAGGGATCGGCCGCCGAGCGGTACATCGCCGGCGACGGGGTCGGGGACGATCTCGGCCCCGTGGAGCGCCTGACGGTGAGCTGGGAGCGGCCGTTCACGCGCGAGAGCCTGCTCGACCTCGTGGCATCGCGCAGCTACATCATCACCGCGACGCCGAAGGTGCGCGCGGACATCCTGGCCCAGGTCTCCGAGCTTCTCGACACCGAGCCCGCACTTGCCGACCAGAGCGCGTGGCGGCTCCCCTACCGCACCGACGCGTTCCTCATCGCGCTCGCCTGAACCCGTCAGGTCCGGGCCCGGTGCACGCGGCCGGCATCCCAGACCGGTGCGTCGCTCTCGCGGACCGACCCATCGGCGTCGAACACGAGGAAACGCTCGAAGGATCGCGCGAACCAGCGATCGTGCGTGACCGCGAGCACCGTGCCCTCGAAGCTGCTGAGCGCGCTCTCGAGTCCCTCGGCGGACTCGAGATCGAGGTTGTCGGTGGCCTCGTCCAGGAGCAGCAGGGTGGCACCGGAGAGCTCGAGCAGCAGGATCTGGAAGCGCGCCTGCTGGCCGCCTGAGAGGGAATCGAACCGTTGCTCCGCGGACCGGGCCAGGCCATAGCGGTCGAGCACGCGCGCAGCCTCGTCGCGAGGACGCCCGCGGCGATGCTCATCACCCCGATGGAGGATGTCGAGCAACGTTCGGCCCACGAGCTCCGGCTGGGCGTGGGTCTGCGCGAACCAGCCAGGGCGCACCCTCGACCCGAGCCGGACCACGCCGGTATGAGCGACCGGTTCGGGCTTGACGTGGCCGACGGGCTGGTGTTCGACGTCGGGGTCGCTACCGCCTGCCGCCAACAGGCGCAGCAGGTGCGACTTGCCGGATCCATTACTGCCGAGCACCGCCACCCGCTCGCCGAACCAGACCTCGAGATCGAAGGGTTTCATCAGACCGGTGAGCTCGAGCTGCTCGGCGACGACGGCGCGCTTGGCAGTACGACCGCCGTCGAGCCTCATCGAGATCTTCTGCGGCAGCGGCACCGCTTCGGGTGGCCCGGCCCGCTCGAAGCGCTCGAGCCGGGTCCGTGCGGCCTGCAGCCGCGAGGCCATGTCGGAGTTGTAGGCCGCCTTCTGCTTGTACATCGCGACGAGCGCCTTGAGCTTGGCCTGCTCCTCGTCCCATCGCCGACGGCGGTCCTCCAGATCGGCGTTCCGCGCCTCGCGGGACTGGGGGTAGGTCATGAACGACCCCGGGTGCACCCACAGTCGGGAGCCGACGCCGCTGGGCTCGAGGGTGGCGACGGCGGTCGCGACCTTGTTCAGCAGCTCGCGGTCGTGCGAGATCAGCAGCACGGTCTTGTCCGAGGCGACGAGCTGCTGCTCCAGCCAGCGCTTGCCGGGGACGTCGAGGTAGTTGTCGGGCTCGTCGAGCAGCAGCACCTCGTCGGGGCCGCGCAGCAGCACCTCGAGCACCAGCCGCTTCTGCTCTCCGCCGGAGAGCGTGCTGACGGCACGCCACTGTGCGCGCTCGTACGGCGTCCCGAGCGCCGCCACCGTGCAGACGTCCCAGAGCGTCTCGTGCTCGTAACCGCCCACGTCGGCCCAGTCCGCAAGCGCCTGCGCGTAGGCGAGCTGTACCTGCTCGTCCTCGCGCTCCATCATCGCGAGCTCCGTGCGGTCGATCTCGGCAGCGGCGCGACGGATCGGCGCGGGCGCGACCGACAGGAGCAGGTCGCGCACGGTGCTGTCGTCGTGGACCGAGCCGATGAACTGACGCATCACACCGAGCCCACCGTTGCGGGTGACCGCGCCCTCGGGCACAGGAAGGTCGCCGGCGATCATCCTGACCAACGTCGTCTTGCCCGCACCGTTCGGTCCGACGAGCGCGACCCGAGCCCCCTCCCCGACCCGCAGCGACACCTCGTGCAGGAGCGGTCGCCCGTCCGGGAGCACGTAGCCGATGCCGGAGACGTCGAGGAAGCCCATGGGGCCAGTCTGCGGGGATGGACGTCTGCCGTCACCTTGAATCGAGGGCCGGCTGGCACTCGACCACCCGCGGCTTCAGCCGTGGGGCCGCTACCACGGGCTCGACGTGGCGTGCTTCGGTCTGCAGCACCCATCGGGAGTCACCGTCCGCGTGCTGGATGGGCAGCGGGAGCTGTTGGGGCACTATCTCGCGGGCGGTCTGGACGCCGTCCACGCACGACAGGTGCAGCTGGTGCGCGCGAACCGGCACGGGAAGCGGATCCCTGACGCCGCCTCTCCCGCCGTAGCGCCGCACGGAGCCACGGTGGGCGCAATCACGATCGAGGACGTGGCACTCGACGGCACCTTTCCCGCCGACGGCTATGAGCAGCGCATGCATGCCTGGGTGAGATCGATCGCCGGCGAGCCGCCTGGCGTCGAACGCGGCTGACCTGCCCTGGGGACAGAGCGAGCGGAGTGTCGGCGCCAGTGGCTACGGTCGAGGCATGACGGATCCCGCTGCCTCGAACACGAACGCGGTCACCGAGCCCGACGACTGGTACGGGGAGCCGCAGGAACCACCGTTCCCTGATCCGCAGGAGTGGGGCTCCGAGCCCGAGTTCGAGCCTGGTGCAGAGCCGGTACACGACGACACCGCACCGGAACCGGCGCCGGTCACCGCCGCCCCACTCCCGCCGCTCGATCCGGAGGATCTCCGCGAGGCGGCCGAGGCGGCGCTGCGACGACTGGTCGGTCGAGACGACGCTGAGCTGCGCGAAGACCAGTGGCGGGCGATCGAGGCACTGGTGACCCAGCGCCGTCGGGCACTCGTGGTGCAGCGGACCGGATGGGGCAAGTCGGCGGTCTACTTCGTGGCGACCGCGCTGCTGCGCGCGCGCGGCGCGGGACCGACCGTGATCGTCTCGCCGCTGCTGGCGCTGATGCGGGACCAGATCGCGGCCGCCGAGCGAGCCGGCATCCGCGCGGTCACCGTCAACTCGGCCAACACCACCGAGTGGTCGCAGGTCTACGAGCGGATCGCCTCAGGCGAGGTCGATGTGCTGCTCTGCTCGCCCGAGCGGCTCAACAACCCGGACTTCCGCGACGAGGTGCTCCCCCGGTTGGCCGCCAGCGCCGGCCTGGTGGTGATCGACGAGGCCCACTGCATCTCCGACTGGGGTCACGACTTCCGCCCCGACTACCGACGTATCCGTACCCTGCTGGCGGACCTGCCCGCGGGGATCCCGGTGCTCGCCACCACCGCGACGGCGAACGAGCGCGTCACCACCGACGTGGCCGAGCAACTCGGTGCGGCTGACGATGTGCTGGTACTTCGCGGCGGGCTCGATCGGCCCTCGCTGCACCTGGCGGTCGTGCCGCTGCCGGATGTCTCGAGCCGGCTGGCCTGGCTGGTGGAGAATCTGCGCGGCTACACCGGCTCCGGCATCGTCTACTGCCTCACCGTCGCGGCCGCCGAGCAGACCGCGACACAGCTCCGGGCAGCGGGCTACGAGGTGGCGTCCTACACCGGGCAGACCGATCCGGCCGAGCGTGAGCAGCTCGAGGCTGATCTCAAGGAGAACCGGGTCAAGGCGCTGGTCGCCACGTCGGCACTCGGCATGGGGTTCGACAAGCCCGACCTCGGGTTCGTGATCCACCTGGGCGCGCCGCCCTCGCCGATCGCCTACTACCAGCAGGTCGGCCGCGCTGGGCGTGCCGTGACCCGCGCCGACGTGGTGCTGCTGCCGGGTGAGGAGGACAAGGCGATCTGGGACTACTTCGGCTCGATGGGGTTCCCGAAGCAGGCCGACGTGCGTGACGCCCTCGCCCAGCTCCCGATGCTGGGCGAGGGCACCCTCTCGGTCGCCGCGCTCGAGCCGCTCGTCGACCTGCGCCGCAACCGGCTGGAGATGATGCTCAAGGTCCTCGACGTCGATGGCGCGGTGCGCCGTGTGCGCGGCGGCTGGGCAAGCACCGGCGAGGAATGGGCCTACGACGCCGACCGCTACCAGCGCGTGGAGGAAGCCCGCCTCGCCGAGCAGCAGGCCATGCTCGCCTATCAGCGCACCGGCGAGTGCCGCATGACGTTCCTGCGCCGCTGTCTCGACGATCCCGAGCTGACCACCGGCGAGCGGTGCGGTCGCTGCGATGTCTGCGGCGGCGTCACGCCACCCGGCCCGCCCGCCGGCGAGGCGATCAACGCCGCGCGCGAGGGGCTCGACGTCATCGGCGTCGAGATCATGCCCCGGCGCCAGTGGCCCACCGGCATGAAGCAGATCGGCGTCGAGCTCAGCGGGCGGATCGCGGCGCAGGAGCAGCCCGAGACCGGCCGTGCACTCGCACGGCTCGATGGCCTGGGCTGGTCGTTGCCGCTGCGGGAGCTGCTGAGCGGCCCCGATGGTGAGCTGCCCGTGAGCCTGCGGGCGCCCCTCACCCGGCTGCTGGAGCAGTGGCAGCCGGACGTGGACGGGATCGTCGCGGTCGACTCCGCCTCGCGCCCACAGCTGCTGCGCCACCTCACGTCCGGGGTCGCCGCGCTGCTGAGCGTGCCGGTGATCGGTGCCGTCCGTCCCGAGGCAGGCAGCGAGCCCGGGCGGCACGACGTCAACTCGGCACAGCGGCTGGCGGGCGTGGTGCGGCGGCTGATGACCGTGGACGGGCTTGAGGTGGCCGGGCGCCGGGTGCTGCTGGTTGACGACAGTGTCGACTCGGGCTGGACCGTGACACACGTGTCTCGGATGCTCCGGCAAGCAGGAGCGGACACGGTGCTGCCGTTGGTGCTGGCCCAGCGCTGACGCCTGCGAACGGCGAGTGCTCAGCTCCCGGTCCCCCACGCCTCCTCACGCCCCGTGATGACCGCGATGTCGAGCTCGTTGCCCTCGGGGTCGGCCAGCGTCACCCAGAACGGGGCTTCGCTCTCGCGCACGATTCGACCTCCCGCCGCCATCGCAGCCTCGATCCGCCGCTGCGCCTGATCGGCAGGGACGTACAGGTCCACATGGATCCGGTTCCGCTGGGTGCGGCGCGCCTCGTCAGTCTCGAGGTGCTGGAACATGACGGGAGGTCCGCATCGGAGCGGGTCGACCAGGTCGGTGACTCCCAGCTCGCGCCGAACATCGTCGACGTAGCGCAGCGCCGCCCACCAGAACTTCTGAACCCGGTCGATGTCGGCGGCGTCGATACCGAGCTGCACGAACCGCAGCGGCTCGACATCGGCAACCAGTCCGAGCGCCCGAGCCGCGGCCTGCACGGCAGCGGCGACCCCGGCGAACCTCTCGTCGATCTCCCAGCCATCCTTGCCGGAGTCGAAGGTGACGCCCTCGGGCGCGGTGTCGATCAGCAACTCGACCTCCGCGGCATCGGCGATCGCCGCTGCCTGCGCCACCAGCTCGGCCGCCAGCGCAGCGGAGCGGACCGGATAGTGGGTCATGGCGCCGAAGATCAGCACCCAGTCCGCGAGGTCGGATCGGTCGGCCCAATCATCGCCCGGTGGCACGACGTCGATCTCGTTGCCCTCGGCGTCGGCCAAGCAGAGTCCGTACGGGCCGCCCATCGCCTCCCACGCCGAGGCCTCCACCACCTCGCGGCGCGTCTCCTCGCGCGCGAGCGCCGCGCGGCTGGTGTCGACGTGGATCCGGTTGCGCAGTGGGCGCGCGGTGCCGTTGCTCTGGAACCAGATCGAGGGATTGCGGTGCAGTGGGTCGAGCAGATCCTCCTCCCCCGCCGGCTCGTAGCCCAGTGCGGCCGTCCAGAACGGCACGACATCGGCGGGGTCGAGCGCATCGACCGTCAGCTGCACATCGGCGAGCACGCTCGGGTCGGCATCGAGGCCGGCGGCGGCTGCCAACTCGGAGATACGGGTGGCAGCCGCGACTGCGCTTGTGGGCAAGCCCTGCGCGGTGCTCCGCAGCGTGACTCGCACGCCGCCGCGACGCACCTTGGTCTCGACCCGCACGGGCGAGGCGAGCGGCTCGGCAGCGGCCAGTGCCACCAACAGTGCCGCAGCGCTGCTCGCCGACGGGGCGGCGAACCAGGCCGCGGCGCCGGTAGCCAGCACGCGCCAGTCCTGTGTGCCCGGTGCCGCCTCGAACGCCGTCGAGGTCGGGCACTGGCTCACCGGTTCTCGCGGGGGCGCAGGATCCGTTCCAGCGGGATGGTGCCGTCCTGCCACGGCAGCAGCAGCCATCCGACCATGTAGGCGGCGACCCCGAAGAACGGCAGCAGGAACGCGAGCAGCATGCCGATGCGCACGATCGTCACGCTGATCCCGGCTGCGGCTGCGATGCCGCCGCAGATACCGCCGACGATCCTGTCCGGGCCGCGGCGGTAGCCGATCCGGCGGATGGTGTCGAAGAAGCTCTCCATGATTCTCACGGTACGGGTTCGGCACCGTGGGGACCATGGGGATGTCCCCCTGGTCCGGCGTGGGCTGCCCGCGGCGCGTTACGGCCCTGCTCGGCGCAGTGTTGCGGCCTTCCCGTGCGCGGGCAGGTCCTCGGCCTGAGCGAACGCGACCAGCGGATCGGTCACCGCCTCCAGCGCTTCGGCCGTGTACTCGATCACCTGCACCGACCGCAGGTAGGCGTGGACGTTGAGACCTGCCGCATAGCGCGCGGTGCCGCCAGTGGGCAGCACGTGGTTGGAGCCGGCGATGTAGTCGCCGAGCGGGACCGGAGAGTAAGGGCCCACGAAGATGGCGCCGGCATTGTGCACGCGCGCCGCCACGGCGGCGGCATCGGCGGTCTGCACCTCGAGGTGCTCTGCGGCGTAGGCGTTCACCACCTCGAGCCCGTGCTCGAGGTCATCGACCAGGACCACCGCAGATTGTGGCCCGCTCAGGGCCGCCCGGATCCGATCGGCGTGCTTGGCCTGGTTCGCCTGGGTCTGGATCTCCCGCCCGACGGCGGCGGCCTGCTCGGTCGAGTCCGTCACCAACACCGAGGCTGCTGCCGGATCGTGCTCAGCCTGCGAGATCAGGTCGGCAGCCACGAACTCCGGGTTCGCGGTCGCGTCCGCGAGCACGGCGATCTCGGTGGTCCCGGCCTCGGAGTCGATGCCGACCACGCCGAGCACAGCTCGCTTGGCGGCCGCCACGTAGATGTTGCCCGGCCCGGTCACGACGTCGACGGCCTCGCACCGGTTCGCCTCGTCATCGCCCTCGATCCCGTAGGCGAACATGCCGATCGCCTGCGCGCCCCCGACCGAGTACACCTCCTCGATGCCCAGCAGGGCGCACGCCGCGAGGATGGTGGTGTCAGGCCAACCTTCGTTGTCCTTCTGCGGCGGGCTCGCAAGCGCCAACGAGCGCACCCCGGCTGCCTGCGCCGCCACGACGTTCATGACCACGGATGAGGCCAGCGGCGCCAGCCCGCCGGGAACGTACAGGCCTACCCGGGAGACCGGCACCCAGCGCTGGTGCACGAGCGCACCCGCCGCCAGCTCGGTGGTGCGCTCCTGCGGCACCTGTGCCTCGTGCCCGAGCCGGGTACGCCGGATCGACTCGACCAGCGCCGCCCGCAGCTCGGGGTCGAGCGCGTCGGGAGCCGCGGCGAGCACCTCCCGCGGGACCCGCAGGGAGTCCGGTGCCACGCCGTCGAACATCTCGGCGTAGTGCCGGAGCGCGGCCGCGCCCTCGGCGCGGACGGCGTCGAGGATCGGCCTCACCCGCTCGGTCGCGATCTCGATGTCCACCTCGGCGCGCGGAAGCCGCTCGCGCAGCTCGGCGGCAGTCAGTCGAGAACCTCGCAGATCGATCGTGCGCATCACGGGAGCGAGTGTAGGCAGCGGCGCCACGACCGGGCTGCGACGACCACGACGCAGGACAGCGGCGCGCTCGTACCCGGCGTCCCACCAGTGCGCCTGAACCGCCACCACCGGCGCTGCACCGCCGGCGGCAGCCAACCGCAGCGTGCGGCGCCGGCACAGCAGCAGCCAGCGCAGCATCTGCAGGGTGGTGACGACGGCGGCGAGTCCCAGCACTGCCAAGCCCCAGCGGTAGTCGAGCAGCGTGGGCTGGCTCCCGCGCGTGCGGGCGTCCAGCACCACGCCCACGAGCACCGACCCGAGCATCGCGGTCGTGAAGCCGGCGACGTTCACCATGCCGGTGGCCAGAGCGTGACGCGCATGGCCCACATGGTCGCGCGCGATCTGGAACCCGACCTGGGATGCCGGACCACCGACTGCGAGCACGACCGTCACGGTCACCACCACACCGAACGGCGCGCGCCCACCGGGCCAGCCCAGCAGCACCGCCCACGCGAGCACACCCGCCACCGCCGCGGCCAATGCGAGCGGCGCGCGTGAGCCACGGCGGCGACTGGTCAGCGGTCCCACGACCAGGCTGGCGCCGAGCATGCCGAGCACGAAGAAGGTCAGTACCGAGGCCGCCTGGGTCTGCGGCAACCCCAGCCCTTCGGTCAGGTACGGGAACGCCCACAGCGCCGTGAAGGCGGTACCGGTGGCCATCGTGGCGGCGTGGGTCCAGAACGCGAGCCGGATCTCAGGCACCCGCCACGTCTGCGCCACCTGGTCGAGCAGTGCCAACACGCGGACCCGGAGCGGCGTGCGCGGTGCCCCAACGGCGCCTGGCGGCCGCACCGGCCGTGCGCTCTCGCGATAGGGCGCTGGTCCTGCCGTGCGCAGCAGCAAGACTGCATACACCAGCGAGATCGCGCCGGCCACACCGAGCGTGCGGGTCCAGCCCCAGGTCGTGAACGCGAGCGCGAGCGGAACCGTGGCCAGCAGATTGCCCAGCATCGCGAACAGTCCGGTGACCATCGCCATCATCGCGAACCGCCGCGGTGGGAACCACAGCGTCACGATGCGGATCACGCAGATGAACACGGCACTGTCGCCCACCCCGAGCAGCGTGCGCGCGGCGAGCGCCACCGGGTAGGAGCTCGCGAAGGCGAACGTCAGCTCAGCGATCCCCAGGATCGCTGTCGCGGCCAGCAGGACCCGGCGCGGCCCCCAGCGGTCGATCGCCAGGCCCCAGGGCACCTGCATCGCCGCGTAGGTGCCGAGCTGCAGCGTGACGAACGAACCGAGCTGGGATGCGGTGAGGTCGAGCCGTTCGGTGGCCAACGGCCCCGCCACACCGAGCGCCATGCGGTGTGTCACCGACAACACGTACACGCCACACGCCAGCAACCAGACGGCCCAGGGTGAGCGGCGGGCGGCCGCGGCGAGGTGGGTGATCGTGCTCAGGCGGCTATCTTCTCGCAGATGGCCGCGGCGCGCCCTACTCGCTCACGTTACGGGCACCGACCTTCTCCCGCCGTTCCTTCTCCTTCGCCGCGCGCGCCTGATCCTCGGCCTTCTGGGACGAGCGGGCGAACCCGGCGAGCGCGCCGCCACCATCGTCGTCGTAACGGCGGTAGCGGATCTGGCTGAACACGGTGGGAAGCCGCGGGCGCAGATACCCGATCGCAGCCGAGCCGAGCAGCCAGAAGCCGGCCACGCCGTTGAGGATGCCCGTGGCGAGCGCCCACCACGGCCACAGGCTGCCGAGGCCGCCCGTCACACCGACGATGGCCACCGCGATGGTCGGCCCCACGAGCAGCACTGTGCTCCACATCGCGACCTGGAGCTGGATGCCCATCTCGCCGCCGGCATCATTCGGGCCCACCCGGCGCCGAGGGTCCACGCCCGGTGAGACCCCCACCGCCGACATCAGCACCGAGACTCCGGATGCGACCCCGAACAGCGCAGGCAGCATCGCCGCGACGATCGGCCATGCCCATGGCGAGTCCGTGAACAGCACGAAGACGACCGAGACCAGCACGGCCGGGAGCGCGAACAGCACGATCGTGGCAAGCTGGCGTCCCCTGACATCGGCACGCACGGTGTCCTCGCGCTGCCCCACGATCGTGAGCCAGAGGGCCGAGCCGTCCTGACCGTAGAGGTTGCAGCCACCGAGCGCGACCATGAAGGCCACCACCAGACCGGCCAGCGGCGCCAGGTCGCGTGCCCATGGCGCCGCGAGGGCGAACACGCCGACGACCACGCCGGTCCAGATCGAGGAACGCAACTCGAGCGCGCGCCACGGGTCGCGCCACCACTGCCGCAACTCCTTGCCGAGAACTGCGCCGGTGGCGCTCGTCGGCAGCACCGGGCGTGCGTGCAGCACGCGTGATCCGACTGGTCGGCGCCGCTGCTTCACCCGGCCACCGTCGACGTCGGTACGCAGAAGCAGCGCGGCGGCCGCGAGCAGAACGGCCACGGCGAGCACGAGCAGACCGAGCCAGCCGAGACTCGCGGGCACATCGTCGACCTCGGTCGCCGCAGTTGCGTTCAGCGCCCATGACGAGGGCAGCCACGCAAGTACGGCCGGTGCGTCCGGACCGATGCCCGAGCGCAGCAGCGCGGGCACCGTCACGAACGCCTGCGACACCACGATCCATCCCGCGAGCAGGCTGCCGATGAGGAGCCCGAACTGGAGAGAGGAGATCTCGACCCCGAGCCTGGTGCGCATCGCGGCGCCGAGGACCGCGTAGATCACCCGCGAGAGAGTCATCGCGAGCAGCCACGTCAACGCCGCACCGATCACGGCCACGGGCACGGTTGCCAGGGGCGCCGCCCCGGTGGCGGCCGGCACCACCAGCACCAGCGACGCCAGCAGCACGTACGCCGAGGCCACGCCTGGGAAGGTCGATACCAGTAGCCCGATCGCGAGTCGGCGCCGATCCAGCGGCAGCAAGGCGAAGTACTCGGCACGCAGCACGCCGGCGCCGGACATCGTCACCGGCCCGAACGCGGCGCCGACCAGCCACAACGCCAGCAGCAGCATCGTCACCTCGGCACGAACGGCCTCCTCAGCGACGATCACGCCGGCCCAGGTCGCCACGACCAGCACCGCGCCACCGATCCAGCCGAATATCCGGGTGCCGGCCGGGCTGTTGCGCAGCATGGCGAACTTCATCGAGATCAGGACGCCAACCACGACAACTCCTCCTCGCCCAGGTCGCGCTCCCCCACGAGCCCGACGAACCTGTCCTCCAGGCTCGCGCCGGCGCGCACCTCCTCGAGCGTGCCGTCGGCCAGCACCTCGCCGCGCGCGATGATCGCCACCCGGTCGCACAGTTGCTCCACGAGCGCCATCACGTGGCTGGACATCACGACCGATCCGCCCGCAGCGGTGAACCTGCGCAGGATCTTCGTGAGCACACGCGCCGAGACCGGGTCGACCGCCTCGTACGGCTCATCGAGCACGAGCACGCGTGGCGAGTGCAGCAGCGCCGTGGCGAGCCCGATCTTCTTGCGCATGCCGGTGGAGTACTCCAGCACCACCGTGCCGTGCTCGTCGGCCTCGTCCAGCTCCAGCACCCGCAGCAACTCGGCGGTCCGCGATCGGATCACGTCGGTCGACATGCCGCGCAGCCGCCCCCAATAGGTCAACAGCTCGGCGCCGGTGAGGCGCTCGGGTAGGGCGAGCCCGTCCGGGAGCACCCCGAGCGCCGTCTTCGCACCGATCGGGTCGCTCCAGGTGTCGATGCCGAGCACGGTTGCGCTGCCCGCCGTCGGCCTGAGCAGCCCGACCGCCATCGACAGCGCCGTGGTCTTGCCCGCACCGTTGGGCCCGACGAGTCCGTAGAACGACCCCTGCGGGATGCTGAGGTCGATGTCGTCGACCGCGACCTTCTCTCCGAACACCTTGCGCAGCCCGTGCATCGCCAGGGCGGGCACCTGTTTCGTCTCTGTCATCCCTCCAGCATGGGCGAGCGGCGGCGCCGTACCGGGATCCGATCGTCCAGTTCCGTTCGCCAGGTGGCCAGTCCGAGGCGCGTGGGCAGGCGCACGGCCAGTGGGTGGCGACGGGCACGGCCTAGTCTCGTGGGCATGGACCTCGGCCACCTGCCAGCGGCGCGTGTCGAGGCTGCGATCGCGGCGGCGCGAGGCGATCGCACACGGCGCACGCTCTCCGTGGACACGCTGCTCGTGGGCCTCGGGGTCGCATGGGCGCTGTGGGCGATCGACGGTGATCGGCAATTGTGGGTGCTGCTGCCTCCCTGGTGGATGCCGGTGGACGTGACGGTCGGGCTGATCGCATCCGCGGCGCTGTGGTGGCGGCGCCGACACCCCGTGCTGATAGCCGTGGTGCTGGCCGCGCTGGGAGGCGTCTTCCTCACGGCAGGGATCCCGGCACTGATCGCGGTCTACACCGTGGCGAGCCTGCGGCGTGCGCGGGTGGCGGTGCTGATCACCCTCGGTCACATCGCGATCGCCATCCCGTACTTCCTGGTGGTGCCGCTCGGTGGCGTGGGGATCGGCTTCTGGGCGGTCACGATGGTGCTCGTCTACATCACCGCGCTCACGCTCGGGCTCGCCGTGCGGGCGCGACGGCTGGTCATCGCCGGACTCGTGGCCATGAACGACGCCGACCGACGCGAGGCGGAGCTGCGGCTGCTGCGGGCACGCGAGGCGGAGCGGGCACGGATCGCCCGCGAGATGCACGATGTGCTCGCCCACCGGCTCTCGCTGCTCTCGGTGCACGCCGGGGCGCTCGAGCACCGCACGCGTGCGGAGGCATCAGCGCCGCCGAGCGCATCCGAGGTGCGCGAGGCCGCGGGCGTGATCCGGTCATCCGCGCACGTGGCTCTCGAGGAACTTCGCGAGGTGCTGCACCTGCTCGGCTCAGGCTCCGATGGAGAGCTGGGCACCGGAGCCCCGCAACCCACGATCACGGCGCTGGACGACCTGGTGACCGAGGCCGCCGCCGCAGGTGAGCGGGTCACTCTCGCGGTCGAGGGGCGCGAAGTCCTGGCATGCGCACGCAGACAGCTCCAGCGCAGCGTGTTCCGGACCGTCCAGGAGGGTATGACCAATGCCCGCAAGCACGCTCCCGGCGCCCTGGTAGAGGTCGAGGTCCGCGCAAC
>NZ_JBMDXJ010000124.1:0-4601 GCF_048594945.1 Pseudactinotalea sp.
GGCTGGCATCCTCGGCGCCGTCATCATCATGCCGATCGTCGCGGTGATCTGGGCCGTCTATGCGAAGCTGAGGAACATCGACCCGCCGATGACCACGGACGAGATGTCGGCGATCAAGGCGAAGGTCGTCGCCGCGCGAGAGCACATGATCGCGAAGGAGTGAGGTCGTGAGCGTGATCGCGCGCGCGACTTCTCCGCGCGGTGAGGTCGCCCTGTCGATGCGCGACGGCGGTGTGCTCGAGCTGCGTGTGGCCGGCACCTTCGTCATGGACACCCAGGAGACGAGTAGCGAGCGCGCGCTCGCTCGTGTGGTCCTCGACGGCGTCTCGCACCCCGGTCGGGTGTTGGTCGGTGGTCTCGGGCTGGGTTTCACGACGGCGGAGGTGCTCTCCGACGAGCGTGTCCAGCAGGTCGATGTGGTGGAGATCGAGCAGGCCGTGGTCGACTGGATGACCGACGGCACCGTCCCGCACGGACCGGACCTGCTCGCCGACCCGCGCCTGAGCATCCACGTGACCGACGTCCTGACCCATCTGGGCGCGACCGCCCGGGCGAGCTACGACGTCGTGCTCCTCGATGTCGACAACGGACCGGGCCAGCTGGTGCACCTGCCCAACCAAGCCCTCTATGGGCGGGGCGGCCTTGCACTCGTGCGGCGCGCGCTCAGGCCGGGCGGTTCGCTGGTGGTGTGGAGCGCACACCCGGCGCACGCTCTCGAGACCGAGCTGCGCACCACGATCGGCAGCGTCCGCACGGTGCGGATCCCGGTGCGGCTCGCATCGCGAGACGTCGAGTACTGGGTCTACGCCGCAACGCGGTAACCTCGGCTCGTGACCGATCGTCGTTGGCGCTATTTCGTGGTGGCTCTGGAGGGGCCCGCCGCGCACTGACGCCACGACTCCTCCAGAGCCACCCCCGGGCAGAGACCACTGTCTCTGCCCGTCGCCATGTCAGGCGGGCTCGAGGGTCCGCCGGAAGGGACCCCCATGTCCGTCACGGAGTTGACCGAGGCCCGCACCTCGGACCTGCACGTCTCGCAGATCGAGCCGTTGCCGAGTCCGCGCGAACTGCTGGACGAGCTGCCCGCGAGTGCTGCGGCGCTGCACCACGTCGAGCGCTCTCGTGCTGCGGTGCGGGCCGCGTTGCTCGGGATCGATGACCGGCTGCTCGTGATCGTGGGCCCGTGCTCGATCCATGACGTCGACGCCGGACTGGAGTACGCGCACCGGCTCGCTGGCGTGGCGGAGCGGCTGCAGGACCGGCTGCTCGTGGTGATGCGCACCTACTTCGAGAAGCCCCGCACCACGGTCGGGTGGAAGGGTCTGGTGAACGACCCCCATCTGGATGGCAGCCACGACATCGCCACCGGGCTGCGGCGTGCGCGCCGATTCCTGCGGGACGTGGTGGATCTCGGGCTGCCCACGTCCACCGAGTTCCTGGAGCCGATCAGCCCGCAGTACCTCGCGGACCTGATCAGCTGGGGGGCGATCGGGGCGCGGACGGCGGAGAGCCAGATCCATCGTCAGCTCGCCTCCGGGCTGTCGATGCCGATCGGGTTCAAGAACGGCACCGACGGCAGCCTCGACGTGGCGATCGACGGCTGTACGGCAGCGGGCGCGGCGCAATCGTTCCTCGGGATCGACGACGACGGGCGTGCCGCGCTGGTGCGCACCTCAGGTAACCCCGACGCGCACGTGATCCTGCGCGGCTCCAGCAGCGGGCCGAACTACTCGGCGGAGCATGTCCGCGCCGCGGCGGAACGGCTGCGGGCGGCGGCAATGCCGGCTCGCGTGATGGTCGATGCCAGTCACGGCAACAGCGGTAAGGACCACGTGCGGCAACAGGCCGTGGCGCACGAGCTCGCCGAGCAGATCGCCGCCGAGCGCGTGACGGGTGTGCCGACCGTGGCCGGTGTGATGCTGGAGAGCTTCCTGGTCGGCGGTGCACAGAAGCTCGACGCGCGCCCTGGACGTCCGGAGCTCACCTATGGCCAGAGCGTCACCGACGCCTGCATGTCGTGGGACGCCACGGTGGAGGTGCTCAACCATCTCGCCAAGGCCACCACTCCCTGACCCTCCCCCTCCCCGCGAGTGGAGGTCATCGGTGGCCACCCGATGGTGCTGCTTGACCTCGACCCGCGGGGCGGGGGCTACTGGAAGTCGCGGGAGCGGCTCGGGACGCGCAGGCTGAGCGGCTCGATGCGTTCGGCCATGAGGTTGGTGACGCCGTCGGCGTGCTCCACGGTGCCGCGGATCACGAGTGCGGCGCTGCCTCGGGCGACCTTCCGGTGCCGCCCCCACACGCCGGCGGAGCAGATGACGTTGAGCAGCCCGGTCTCGTCCTCCAGCGAGAGGAAGGTGACGCCACCGGCGGTCGCCGGCCGCTGCCGGTGGGTGACCACGCCCGCTACCGTGATCCGGCGGCGGTTCCCCGCTGCCGGAACCTGCGCGACGGTCAGCACCCCGGCGGCCTCGAGCTCTGCGCGGCGGAACTGGGTGGGGAAGGAGTCGGTCGAGAGCCCGGTGGCCCAGACGTCGGCGACCGCCTGGGTCACGGGATCCATGCCCGGCAGGTCCGGGACGTCCAGGCCCACGGCGGTGAACGGCAGCGGCTCCTGCACGAACGCCCCGTGCCGCTGACCGCCCTCACCCGCCAGCGCGCCTGCCAGCCACAACGCTTCCCGGCGGCTGTGATCGAAGCTCGCGAGCGCGCCCGCCGTGGCCAGCGACTCCAGCTGGGCGGCCGACAACCCCACCCGACGGGACAGGTCGGCGACGTCCGCGAACGGTGCCCGTTCCCGTGCGGCGACCAGCCGCTCGGCGGTCTTCTCACCGATGCCCCGGACCGGGGCGAGGCCGAGACGCACCGCCAGCCCACCGCCGTCGGGCATGCGCTCCACACACGCCTGCACCTGCGAGAGGGCGACGTCGGCACGTTCGACCCGCACCCCGTGGCGGGTGGCATCGGCCACGAGCGAGGCAGGCGAGTAGAAGCCCATCGGCTGCGCGGCGAGCAGTCCGGCGTAGAACGCCTCCGGGTGGTACACCTTCAGCCACGAGCTGGCGTAGACGAGGTAGGCGAAGCTGAAGGCATGCGACTCGGGGAATCCGAAGTCGGCGAAGGCCTTCAGCTTGTCGAAGATCTGCTCGCCGATGTCGGGGCCGATTCCGCGCGCGGCCATACCGTCAAGGAGCCGTTGGTGCAGCGCCTCCATGCGCTCGATCGAACGCTTCGACCCCATGGCACGGCGCAGCTGGTCGGCCTCGGAGGGCGTGAAGCCGGCGACGTCGATCGCGATCTGCATCAGCTGCTCCTGGAACAGCGGCACGCCGAGCGTCTTGGACAGCGCGGGCTCGAGCAGCGGGTGCAGATATGTGATGGGTTCGCGGCCGTTCTTGCGGTTGATGAAGGGGTGCACGCTCTGGCCCTGGATCGGGCCGGGGCGGATCAGCGCGACCTCGACCACGATGTCGTAGAACTCCCGCGGTCGCAGCCGCGGCAGCGTGGCCATCTGCGCGCGGGACTCGACCTGGAACACGCCCACGGTGTCGGCGGCGCAGAGGAGGTCGTACACCGGGGGATCGTCCTGCGGGATCGAATGCAGACTCACCTGCACGCCCTCGATCTCGTTGACCCACGTGAACGCCAACCGGAGTGCCGTGAGCATGCCGAGGCCGAGGAGGTCGAACTTGACGAGGCCGGCGTCGGCGCAGTCGTCCTTGTCCCACTGCAGCACGGTGCGGCCGGGCATGGTGGCCCACTCGACCGGGCAGACGTCGATGACCGGACCCTCGCACAGCACCATGCCGCCCGAGTGGATACCGAGGTGGCGCGGCAGCCGCAGCATCTGCTCGGCCATGTCGACGACGTGGACAGGAATGTCGTCGGTGTCCCCGGTGGCGGCCGCATCGACCTCAGGGCTCGGCGTCCACGGCCCGTCGCGGCGCAGCCGTTCCTGCTCGCTCAGTCGTTCGTGCTCGACGGCGGTGGGCTGGCTCGGCCTGAGGCTCCCCCAGCGTTCGATGCCCTTGGACCAGGCATCCTGCTGGCCCACGTCGTAGCCGAATGCCTTGGCGGCGTCGCGCACGGCGGAGCGGGGCCGGTAGGAGATGACGTTCGCCACCTGGGCGGCGTGCTGGCGTCCGTAGCGTTCGTAGACGAACTGGATGGCCTCCTCCCGACGGCGGGACTCGATGTCCACGTCGATGTCCGGATAGCCCGAACGCCCCTCGGAGAGGAATCGTTCGAACAACAGCTTGTAGCGCACGGCGTCGACCGCGGTGATGCCGAGCGCGTAGCAGACGGCCGAGTTGGCGGCACTCCCCCGCCCTTGGCAGAGGATGTCGTTGCGGCGGCAGAAGTCCACGATCTCGTGCACGATGAGGAAGTAGCCGGGGAAGCCGAGGCGCTCGATGATGTCGAGCTCGCGGTCGATCATCGCGTAGGCGCCTGGCTGCCGTTCGGCGTCGCGGGGGCCGTAGCGCTCACGCGCGCCCACCTCGGTGAGGTGCCGCAGCCAGGTGGCCTCGGTGTGCCCCGGTGGGATCGGGTGCGGCGGCAGGTTCGGGGCGACGAGCCTGAGGTCGAAGGCGCACTGCTCG
>NZ_JBMDXJ010000125.1:0-26912 GCF_048594945.1 Pseudactinotalea sp.
AGCCGATGAAGCCGGCCACGAACGTGGTCGCGGGCTTGGCGAAAACCTCCCGCGGGCTGCCGACCTGGATCAGCTTCCCTGCGCTCATGACCGCGATCCGGTCGGCCAGCGCCAACGCCTCGGCCTGGTCGTGAGTGACGAACACCGTGGTGACGCCGAGCTCACGTTGCAGCTCCTTGAGGAATGTGCGCGCCTCGAGCCGCAGCCGGGCATCGAGGTTGGACAGCGGCTCGTCGAGCAGCAGCACGTCCGGCCGGGTCGCCACCGCACGGGCCAGCGCCACGCGCTGCTGCTGCCCGCCCGAGAGCTGGCCCGGCCGCCGTTCCATCAGCCCGGTCAGTGACAGCCCGTCGCCGACCTCGGACGCCACCCCGCGTCGCGCCGACCGCCCTTGGCGCCGGATCTTGAGCGGGTAGGCGATGTTGTCGGCCACGTCCATGTGCGGGAACAGCGCGTAGTCCTGGAACACCATCGCCACGTTGCGTTGTCCGGGCTCCAGCCGCGTCACGTCTCGGTCGCCGATCATCAGGCTGCCCTCGGTGATCGCCTCGAGCCCGGCGATCGAGCGCAGCAGCGTGGTCTTGCCGCAGCCCGAGGGGCCCAGCAGCGCGAAGAACTCGCCGTCGGCGATGGTGACGTCGACGCCGTCGACCCCTCGTACCCCGCCCGGGTACTCCTTGACCAGCGCGCGGGTGGTGATGGACGCCATCAGCTCTTGATCCCTCCGTGGAACCGGAATCCGTACCGGCGGTTGACGAGGAAGTACATGATGATGATCGGGACGGAGAAGATCAGCGCGAACGCCGAGAGCAGCCGCAGGTCCACCTGCCCCGACTCGGTGTAGAACGTGTACATCAGCACAGCCGCGGGCTGCTGCTGGGTGCGGCGGATCAGCAGGTACGGCACGAGGAAGTTGCCCCACACCTGCACCAGCGTCCACACCGCCACGAACGCGAGCCCGGGCCGTGCGATCGGCACCACCACGTCGCGCAGGATCTGCCACGGTTTCGCCCCGTACAACCGCGCCGACTCCTCGTACGACTTCGGGATCGAGTCCATGAAGTCCTTGAGGATGAAGATCACGGTGGGCAGCGTGCCGCCGGAGATCACGAGCACCACGGCGAGGTGGGTGTCGATCAGCCCGATCATGTTGACGAGCTGGAACGTGGGCACCATCGCCGCCGTGCCGGTCACGATCGAGGACAGCAGCAGCAGCGCGTAGAGGAGTCCGTCGCGCCCGGGGATGCGGACGCGTGAGAGCGCGTAGGAGGCGAAAGCCCCCAGGATGAGGACGACGGCGCAGGTCCCCAGCCCGATGATCGCCGAGTTCACGAACGATCCGATCGCGTAACGGTTGTCCGCGATCGCAGCGAAGTTGGACAGCGTCCACTCCGGCCACGAGACCGCCAGTGTGGGCACCGAGTCGAACGGCGCGGTCGCCAGCCACAGCAGCGGCAGCCCGAAGAAGACGACCACCAGCGCCAGTCCGATCACTGCCAGCACGCGCGAGACGAAGTGCTGCACGCGTGGCGTGCGCGCCACTTGAGCCGCCGTCCCGCTCACTGGTCTACCCCCGGGATGGACGAGATCGTCACTTCGGCGTGAGATCGTCCCCGCGCAGTGACGATCTCGCACCGCATGCACGATCTCGAGGTGCGCGCGCTCACGAGGATGCCACCTCTGCTGCCGTTGCCTCAGCGGGCTTCGCCTGCCGGGCACGCCCCACGCGCAGGTACCCGAGTGCGATCACCAGGTTGATGAGCAGCATGATCAGCGAGATCGCCGCGCCGACGCCGAGCTGGCCGCCTGGGATCGCCGTGTTGTAGATGTACACCGCGAGGATCTCCGAGGCGCCGTTCGGCCCACCGGCGGTGACCATGTACGGCGTGAACGTGTTGAACGTCCACAGCGTGATGAGCAGCGTGTTGGTGAGGATGTGCCCGCGGATGTTCGGGATCACGACATCGCGCAGCTGCTGCCAGCCGCCGGCGCCGGCCATGCGCGCGCTCTCCAGCTGTGAGGGCGGCACGGCGGCAAGGGCCGAGGAGAACAGCAGCATCGAGAACGCGGTGCCCACCCAGATGTTGAAGATGATGATCGCGGCCATCGGGTGCTCGATCAGCCAGGCGGTGCCCTGGGTGCCGAGAATCTCGTTGAGGGTGCCGCCCCGGCGGTCCAGCAGCGCGATCCACAGGAACGAGGAGACCGAGGCGGGGATCACCCACGCCGCGAGCACCAGCGTCTCGATGACCGACTTCATCCAGCCGGTGAGTCGCCGCAGCGCCCACGCGATCGCGAACCCGAGCAGCGACTGGCCGATGATGCCCGAGAGCAGCACGAACACCAGGGTCAGGCGCAGTGAGCGCCAGAACGCCGCGTCGCCGAGAACCCGCTGGTAGTTGTCCAGCCCCACGAAGCTGGGGTTGACCGCCTGCAGCCCGGTGAGCCGGTAGTCGGTCATGCCCAGGTAGATGGTCCACAGCGCGGGGAACACCAGGAACAGGCCGATCAGTGCGAGCGCGGGTGCGACGAACGCACCGGCACCGAGCAGGCCGAGACCAGCGACGTCGTCGGCCGCTCCACGCCGGAGGCGCCGCCTGCGGTGCGGGGAACCGCCCCCGGCCGCGGAGGCCGAGGTGGCCGTCAACTCAGCCCTCCGATGCCACGTTCTCCTCGCCCACGATGCCGATCAGCGACTGCTCGAACGCAGCCGCCGCGTCATCGGGCGAGGTGCCGTCCACGACCGCGGCCGTGGCCTCCTGCAGCGCCACCGACACCTGTGGGTACGCCGCGAGACCCGGCCGGTAGCTGTTGATCGGGAGGACGTTCTCGCTCACGAAGGTGAGCATCGGGTCGCTGGCGAGGACCTCGGCGTTCACGTCGTCACGCGGGGTGATCGAGACCGTGCCGGCCACGCGCTCGGTGTAGGCCTCCGCCGAGTTCATGAATGCGAGCAGCTCCCAGGCGAGCTCGGCGTTGTCCGAGTTCGGGTTGAGCACGCGGCCCGTGCCGCCGCCCATCGAGACGAAGTCACTGCCCCCCACGCCGCTCCCCGGCGTCTGCGCGGGGATGAGCGCGTAGCCCACGACCTCGTCGCGGTTGGCCATCGGCGCGGTGCCGACGCTCTCGTCGGGGTTGATCACCGAGCGCCAGAAGTAGTCGCCCTCGAGCAGGATGCCGATCTCACCGGCTGCGAACTGCGCGAACGAGTTGTCGCGGCCCGCGGACTCCTGCTGCAGGATCGGGTCTCCGAGGCCCTCGCCGTAGATCGTGGCGTAGAGGCCGAGCGCGTCGCGCAGTCCCTGCGTGTCGCCGTTCCAGGCCCCGTCGGAGTAGACCTCCTGGCCGGTGCCGGCCAGCACGGGAAGCAGGCCCTGCATCGTGGTGGCCTCGCCCATCGCGGTGCCGGCGTTGAGCTGGATCGGCACCACGCCGTCGAGGGCGGACAACGAGCGTGCCGCCTCGAGCACCTCGTCCCAGCTGGTCGGCTGCCAGTCCTCGGGGAGCCCGGCCTGGGCGAACAGCTCCTTGTTGTAGTACAGGACGCGGCCGTCGGCGCCCTGCGGGACGCCGTAGCGCTGGTCCTCGAACGACATCGCCGACTGGACGGCGTCGGACATCTGGTCCCAGCCCTCCCAGCTGTCGACGGCGTCACCGCCGACCTGGTTCAGTGGGGCGATGTAGCCGGCCTCGGCGAACTCGCCGACCCAGATGCCGTCGATGCCGATGACGTCGGCGCCCTCGCCGGACTGCAGGTCGAGCGCGATCTTGGTCTTGTAGTCCTCGTCGTCGACGCCCTCCTCGAGGAACTCGACCGTGACGTCGTTGCCCGCCTCGGCCTGCGCGGCCTCGAACTGCGGGATCACCCAGTCGTGGATCCAGTCGGCCTCGGCGGCGTTCTTGCCGCCAGAGATCGCGTTCGCGGTGATCGTCAAGGTGACGGCGCCGCCATCGCCACCGCCGTCATCGCCCGAGCTGCATGCAGCCAGGAGGCTGACGGCGGCGACGGTTGCGACCGCGGTGGTCAGGACTCGCCTGCGGGTGGCCATGGTTCCTCCTCGAACACGGATCGTCCACGCAGCTGTGCCGGGTCGGGCCGGTCACCATGCGCGGGCGTTTGTCACGACATCCTCACACTAGCCCAGCGCCGGAACGCGCGGGTGGCGCTCAGGTGAACAGGGCTTCATCGCCGCGGGCGAGGATCTCCGCCACGCTCTCGTCGACGGTCTGCTCGGAGGTGTCCAGCCAGAGTCCGATACGAGGTGTGTGCTCGCGCAGGTAGGCGTCGAGGTCCGCGATGGACTCCTCACCATCCCGGTAGGCGACCTTTCCGCGGGCCTGCTGCCGATCGGCGTCGCGCCGTGCCACGACCTCCGGTCGAGGTGCGAGCACCACCACGGACAGCGGCCGCGTCCGGATCGTGGTCGCCACCTGGGTGAGGTGCTGTCCCAGGATGATGTCCTGCAGCACCACCGTGAAGCCTGCGTCCGCGTACCCGTCGGCCACGGTCGCGGCAAGCTGGTAGCGCAGCTCGAGTTGCCGCACCGCCTCCGGAGAGGGCACCGCGGCCCCCATCTCTTCGCGGCCGTTGACGACCATCCGCCTGAACGTGTCGCCGCGGACGTGCACCGAGCGGTCCAGCCGCTCGGCCAGCGCCTGCGCGATGGTCGACTTCCCCACTGCCTGGATCCCGGTCACCAGAATGATGCTCACGACGTGCCTCCGAACTGTCGTCGCGACGCTATCGGTGCCTCGATGATGTGAGCCAGAGGATTCACGCCCACTCCCAGCTGTCGAGCACGCTCACGAACTCCGGTTGCACGGTGCTGCGGTCCGCCGTGGTGGTCTTGAGGCTGATCTCGAACGCGGTGCCGCCGATCTCCACGCAGTACAGCTCGTAGTAGTCACCGTCGTCGCCGGTCAGGGAGTTCCCGATCGCCGGCAAGCCGCCGACGTCCCGGTCGGGAAGCGACTCGATGGTTCCCGGCACCCAGATCTGCAGGGCCTCGACGTCCACGAGGCAGTAGTCCATGCTCTGCCCGAGGTCCCACACGGTGATGTCGCTGCCGGCGCCGTTCTCGATCGTGCCGTCGTCCGACTCGCCGGAGTCCTCGGCGAGATCCCAGCCGGCCGGGACGGCGTAGGAGTAGCCCGGGCCCTGCATACGGCCGTCGGCATCGATCTCGCCGCCGGCAGCGGTCCCCTGCTGCTGGTCGTCGTCGGTCGGGTCGCTTGTGGGGTCGGTCGTGGGATCCGTGGTCGGGTCGGTCGTCGGATCCATGGTCGGATCCGTGGTCGGGTCGGGCGTGCTGGTGGCGGTGGTCTCCGGGTCATCGGTGGTTGGATCCGCGCTCTGCCCCCACCCCGGCCAGACGAACCACCCGACCAGCGCGAGCCCCGCCACCACCACGATCATGGCGATCGAGCCCGCGATCACCCCGGCCCGCGAACGGCGAGGGCCCGACGGCGGTGGGTAACCCGGTCCTTGACCGGGCCCTGGGTAGTTCCCGCCGGGTGCTGTCGGTTGGCCGAACGCCGCGGGGTCCCCATAGGGGTCGTAGCCGCCGCTGCCCGGTACCGGCGCCGAACCGTACGCAGGACCGCCCCCGCCATACGGGGTTGCCGGGCCGGGCGGTGGGTTCGTCGTCATGCCGAGGTCCTCGGTCGGGTGCAGGTCGCCCTCGAACCTAATGGCGCACGGGCCGCGCCACGCGCCAGCGCCGGGGTCAGGGGTACCCGTGCCCAGGTGCCGGCGCGTCAGCGGACCTGCTGCACCTCGAACTGCATCCGCGGGTGGGCGTAGAACTCCTGCGACTCGACGAGCTGGAGCTCGCGCTCACCGGAGTCGAGCGTGGTCTCGAGCAGGTCGAACACACTCGAGGTGGTTGCCGCCAGCGCTTGGGCCGCGGAACCAGTGGTGCGGTAGTGCGCCGTGAACAGGGCGCTGGTGACGTCGCCCGACCCGTTGGCCTTGAACGGCAGGTACGGGGTCTGCACGAGCCAGGCTCCGCCGTCGTCGACCGCCAGCATCTCGATCGTGCCCTCGGGGCGGTCCGGTCGCTCGACGCTGGTGACCAGCACCGTCCGCGGACCCATCTCGCGTGCTGCGTCCACGGATGCGAGCGTGCTCTCCAGGCTGTCCGGTTCGGTGCGGGTGAGGAACCCGAGCTCGAACTGGTTCGGCGTGATGATGTCGGCGTGCGGGATGACGCGCTCGCGGATCAGCGGCGGGATGGTGTCGGCCACGAAGCAGCCGGACTTGGCGTTCCCCATCACGGGGTCGCACGTGTAGGTCGCCTCGGGGTTGGCGGCCTTCACACGCTGAACGGCGTCGACCACCACGTCCACGATGCCCTCGCCGCCGAGGTACCCGGAGAGCACGGCGTCGACCTGCCCGAGCGCGCCTCGTTCTTCGATGCCGGTGACGATGCCGCGGACGTCGTCCGGCGCCAGCATGGGGCCACGCCACGCGCCGTAGCCGGTGTGGTTGGAGAAGACCACCGTGAACACGGGCCAGACCTCGTGGCCGAGCCGCTGCAGCGGGAACACTGCCGCGGAGTTGCCCACGTGGCCGTACGCGACCGATGACTGGATCGAGAGGATCTTCACCCGTACATCCTGCCTGGTCGCCGCGCCCGATCCGCCTCGGCGCGGGATCAGCGGCGCTGGCCCGACCGAGCGGCCGCTCTCGTGGGCCGTCCCGCTACCGTGTCGCTCACCGGGTCGAGGCATCGAGGGGGCACACAGGCATGGGTGAGGTGGGTCGGCCGGACTCGCGGCTGATCGTCGTGCGCGGCAACTCGGGGAGCGGCAAGTCGGTCCTTGCGCAGGCGATTCGCGAGGCGCGACCGCGCGGCGTGGCCATCGTCGCTCACGACGTGCTTCGGCGCCAGATCCTGCATGTGCGTGATCATCCGGGCGCGCTCAGCGTGCCGTTCCTGGATCTCACGGCGCGGTTCGCGCTCGAGAACGGGCTGCACGTCGTCGTCGAGGGAATCCTGCACTCCGAGAGCTACGGTGCCATGCTGGCCGAGCTCAGGCACGACCATCGCGGCGTCACGCGGTGCTACCGCTACGACCTCACCTTGCCCGAGACCTTGCGTCGACACCGCACCAAACCCCTGGCGGCGGAGGTGAGCGAGGAGATGGTCGCCTCGTGGTACCGGCCCAGCGACCCGATCGCGGAGCTGGACGAGGCCGTCTTCGACGCCGGGGTCTCGACCGAGGCGGCGCTTCGCACCGTCCTCGACGACGTCGGATGGGGCGCCTGAGCAGGTTGGCTCCAGCCGCTCTCAGCGAGCTGATTCTGGCGGCGGCGTGCTGATCTGGTCCTCGATCAGCGCGGGCCTGCCGATGTAGCTCATCAGCAGGGCGAGGGGCGCCACGAGCACCAGCAGCACGATCAACGGCACCTGCCAGCCGCCGGTCACGTTGTGCAGCCAACCGAACCCGAACGGTCCGAGTCCCGCGAGCAGGTACCCACCCGCCTGGACGAACGAGGACAGCGAGGCGGTGCCCTCCGCCGTCCGGGCTCGCAGCCCGAGCAGCGTGAGGGCGAGCGGGAACACGCAACCACCGGTGCCGAGCAGCAGCGCGGCCGGGATCGCGAACAGGTAGGGGTCGATCAGCAGCACCACGAAGCCCACCGGGTAGCAGGCGAGCAGCGCGAACCCCACCGCCCGTTGGTCGTCACGGCGCGCGGCCAGCCCGGGGATCACGAAGGACAGCGGGATCGATACCCCGGCCAGCAGCGCCACCAGGGCAGAGGCCGCCGCCGGGGAGTAGCCCGCGTCCCGCCACAGCTGCGGATACCAGCCGAACGCGATGTAGGCCTGCATCGACTGCAGTCCGAAGAACAAGGCCATCGCGAGGCCGAGGCGCGTCCGCGCGACCTGCGAGACCGAGATCGCGCGCGGCCCGGTCGCCACGGTCCGGCCCCGGTCCTGACCCGCGAGGCGGAGCCAGGGGATCGCGGCGATCAGACCGAGCACCGCCCACACGCCCAGTCCCCACCGCCACGAGGAGAGCGCTTCGGCGACCGGGACGGTGAGCAGCAGCGCCCCGGTGAGGCCGATCGCCATCGCGGTGGTGTAGATCGCGGTGACGCGTCCCAGCCGCTTCGGGAAGTGCAACTTGATCAGCGAGGGCAGCAGCACGTTCGCCGCAGCCATGCCCGCCAGCGCGAGCGCCGAGAACAGCAGGAACGGGAGCGGCACCGGCACCAGCACACGCCCCAGCAGTCCGACCGTGACCGCGACGACCGCCAGCAGTGTGGTCCTGTGCAGGCCCAGGAGCCGAGCCAGGCGGGGCGTCAGCGCCCCGAAGCCCGAGAACGCCAGCACGGGCAGCGACGTCAGCACGCCCGCGGCGGCCGAGGACAGGCCCACGGCGCCGCGGATCTCCGCCAGCAGCGGCCCCACGGACACCGCAGCCGGGCGGAGGTTGAACGCGAGCAGCACGACCCCGAGCAGGATCAGCCCGACGGCGGCGGGTTGCCGCCCGGGTGTCTCAGGTCGGGGTGAGGTCACCTGGCAGGCATACCACGCCGTCGAGCGCCGTGCAGGGCCGCGTCACTGGCTGAGCCCGAGGGCCGGAACGGTGAGCGTGGTCCCACCGGAAGCCGCCCGGTCGGACCGGAGTCACCGGTCCGGCGTGGAGGTGGGACCTGGTTCACCGGTGGCGGACGCGGCGGGCGTGGAGGTGGGACCCGGTTCACCGGTCGCGGACGCGGCCGGACCGCTGACACGAACCGCCTGGTCCGCGAATCGGACCACCTGGCCCGAGCGGATCTGGGCGCCGCGGCGGGTCTCGACCTCGCCGTCGACGGTCACCTCGCCGCCAGCGATGACGATGCGAGCCATGCCGCCGTCGTCGACGAGGCCGGCCAGCTTGAGCAGCTGGCCGAGGCGGATCGAGGAGTCGCGGATCGCGACCTCGGACTCGTTCGACATCCCGTCAAGGGTAGACCTTGCAGCGACGCTCCTCAGTGCTGCCAGCAGCGGTCTGAGCGTCGCAGCGGCTACCGCGTCGTGTGGGCGCCGCCGTTGACGTGCAGTGTCTGTCCGGTGATGTGCCGCGCACGATCCGACGCGAGGAAGTGGACCAGCGCTGCGACGTCCGCGACCTGCCCGACTCGCTTGACGTGGGTGCGTTCGATGAGTGCGGCGCGGCGCTCCGCGGTCATCCCACCGCCGAAGAGGTCCGTGCCGTCGATGAACCCGGGCGCGACGACGTTGGCCGTGATGTCACGCGCGCCCAGGGAAGCCGAGAGGCCCGCGTTCCAGGCTGCGAGGGCGGCCTTGGCGGTCGAGTACGGGTTCGCGGCGTACTCCGCACCGATCGAACCGATGCTGATGACGGAACCCCCGCCGCGCAGGACGTCGTCGAGAGCGGTCACGGTGAGCACCGCGCTCAGGAGGTTCGCGCGGAGGCCGGCGGTCCAGTGATCGGCATGTGTGGCGAGCGGGGCGGCTGCGGCCGGCGGTGCGCCGGTGAAGCCGCCGGCGTTGTTGACGATCACGTCCACGCCGTCGTGGAAGTGCGCGGCGAGCGCCTCGACGGCATCGGTATCGGTGCCGTCGGCGAGGACGGTGCGGGCACCGAGTCGCGCGCCCGCTGCGGTCAGCCGATCCCCGTCCCTGCCGGTGATCGTGACGTCGGCGCCGTCGCCGATGAATGCGTCGGCGATCGCGTAGCCGATGCCACGGCTGCCGCCGGTGACCAGGATCTTCCTCATCATGTGCCTTCCCGTACTGATACGTTTAGGGCTAAACATACGCGAACGTTCAGACCTAAACAAGGAGGGTGAGCATGCGCGGTGAGGCTGACGAGATCGCGGCCGCGTGGCGCCGCGAGCGGCCCGGGACGTCGGTGCGGTCGATTCCTGTGGTGACCGCCCTCAAGCGTGCCGGTCGGCTGCTGAGCCGCGAGCGGGAGCGCGTCCTTCGCGAGGCGGGCGTCGATGCCGCGACGCTCGACCTGCTCAGCACACTCCGCCGCGCGGGCCCGCCGTACACGCTCTCGACGCGTGAGCTCGCCGCCCAGAGCCTCGTCAGCGCCGGCGCCATCTCCCAACGCGTCACCCGCGCAGAGCGCGACCAGCTGGTCCGCAGGCATCCCCCCGGCGAGGGCCGAGTCGTCCTCATCGAGCTCACCGGGGCCGGGCACGGGCTCGTCGAGCGCACCGTCGACCGGGTGCTCGCAACCGACGACGCGGTGCTCGAGCGCCTGTCCGACGATGACCTCGAGACGCTCCAGCAGCTGCTGGGGAAGTTGGTGGGACCGCAGAGCAGCGACGAGGAATGAGCCCGGCGGCTCACGCTTCCTCGGCGTGCACGCCGTTGAGCGTCTGCCCTTCGCCGTCGAAGGTGTAGGCGCCTTCCTCGATGCGCTCGATCAGGCCTCGGGTCCACTCTGCGCCGGCGTCCGCAGAGTGCACCCAGAAGTGCATGATCTCGCCGATGTGGCCCAGCTGCGCTGGCCCGTCCTCGGGGGTGTAGTAGTCGGTGACGCTCGTGCGCCACGCCTCGAGCCACTCGACCCGACGCTTCAGCAGAGCCAGCGCCTCGTCGCGTGGCAGGTGGACGATGAATCCGATGCCCGCCGAGAGGGTGTCCATCTTCTGGTCGTGGGAGACGAGGGTGTCGCGAAGGAGGGAGAGGAACTCGTCGCTGCCCCGCTCTGTGATCTCGTACTCGGTGCGCGGCGGACCGCCTGCCGCAGATGGGGCGAGCTCGTGGGCCAGGAGCAGGCCTTGCTTCGCCATCTGCTTGAGGGCGTGGTAGATCGAGCCGGGCTTCGTGCTCGACCATTCGTGCGCGCCCCAACTCTCCAGGTCGTTGCGCACCTGGTAGCCGTGCGCGCGGCCGCGTTGGCGGACAGCGCCCAGGACGAGGAGGCGGATGGCGGACATGTCGACGAGCGTTCCCTTTCTATTCAACTTTGACTAGTGTACTGGCGTGGCCGAGAAGACGATCCCCCTGCTCCCATGCCGAACCATCCAACCCGTCACCGACTTCTATGCGGCGCTCGGTTTCGAGGTGACCTTCCTGCAGAAGAGCCCCAATCCGTTCGCGGTCGTCGAGCGCGGCGACATCGTTCTGCAGTTCTTCGGTATGCGGATGTACGAGCCCAGCGAGTCCTACAGCACGTGTTACGTCCTCACCGATGACGTGGATGGCCTGTACGAGGCGTTCCGGACCGGGCTCAAGTCCGCCTACGGGAAGGTTCAGAGCCGCGGCATACCGCGGCTCGGGCCGCTCAAGGACATGTCATACGGGGTACGGCAGTTCCTGATGACCGACCCCGGAGGCAACTGCATCCGGGTCGGCCAGCCCATCAGCGAGGACCTGCGTCACCGGCCCGCGCCCCAGGAGACCTTTGCGCGGGCGCTGCACAACGCTGCGCTCTTCGCCGATTCCAAGGAGGACCTGGCCGGCGCGGCGAAGATCATCGATCGGGTGCTCGGGCTCGAGGACGAGCAGCCGACGCCCGCACAGCTTGTACGCCTCCTCGTCATGCGCGGCGATGTCGCGGGGCGGCTCGGGGACGAGATGACGGTGGCTTCTGCCCTGGCGAGGGCCGCCGCCGTGCGGCTCACCGATGAGGAACGAGAGTCGGTCCGCGACGACCTGGCACGACTGAACGACCTGGCGGGCCAGTCTTCGCCGACCCACGCGTAGCGTGAGCTGCCCATCGCGACCGCCGCGAAGCGCTCAGGCGTTGCGCTTAGGGTGTCGGGCGTGGCTGATCTTGACATCCGACCTGCGACAGCCGGCGATCTGCAGGCGATCGTGGCGATGCTGGCGGACGACCCGCTGGGCGCGACGCGGGAGTCGCCCGATGACCTGACGCCCTACCAGGCCGCGTTCGAGCGACTGGCGAACGACCCGAACCAGCACCTGGTCGTGGCGGTGCGGGAGGCGCGCGTGGTCGGCACCCTGCAGCTCACGATCGTTCCGGGGCTGTCGCGGCGCGGTGCGACCCGGTCGATCATCGAGGCCGTCCGCATCCACGCCGACGAGCGTGGCAGCGGTCTCGGAACACAGGTGATCCAGTGGGCGATCGACGAGTCGCGCCGGAACGGCTGCAGCTTCGTGCAACTCACCTCGGATGCCACACGGGCCGACGCGCACCGCTTCTACGAACGGCTCGGCTTCACGCCGAGTCACGTGGGTTTCAAGCTCGCTCTCTGAGCTCGGAGACGCGCCCGACGGCGGTGCTCAGGTCAGGTGGTCGAAGTCGCCACGGACCCACGCGGCATGACGTGCGGCGGAGCGCTGCACCACGGCACGCGCATCGACCGGGATCACGCCCTCGAAGTTGTTGTAGAGCCGATCGAAGTCGAACCGCCCCACATGCGCGGCGATCCGCTCCACCACCGCACCCGAGAGCGGGATCCGGTTCGGGTAGGAGCGCATGAAGGCCACGGAGGTGCGGTCGGGGTTGGAGTGGATCGTGTCGCCGGCCAGCAGCACCCCCGCACCGCCCGCGCCGGCTGCCCAGTGCGCCACCGCACTGCCCGGGAAGTGCCCGCCCGGCTGGGTGAGGGTGACGCCCGGCAGGATCTCGACCTCCTCGGACCACGCCTGGATCGCCGGGTCGTGCCGCGCGACCCATTCCAGGTCCGCCTCCGCCACCAGGATCGGCACGCCACCGAGCGCACGGCTCCACTCCACCTGCACACCGAACATGTGCGGGTGCGAGGCCGCGATGTACGCGACGTCACCGAGCTCGCGAAGGCGAGCCACGCCGTCGTCATCGATGAAACCGAGCGGGTCCCACAGAAGGGCACCCGCGGACGTGCGCACGAGCTTGCTCTGCTGCCCGATCCCGACTGGTTGCTGCGCGGTCACACCGACCAGATCGGGCTCGAGCTCGGTCATCTCGATCGTGGTGCCCTTGGCGGCCAGCTCGTCCAACGACGTCCAGATCTGCCCCTGAGCCGGCACCCACTGGCGCTCATCGGCGCAGATCGCGCACACCTCCACCCGTTCCTCGTGCTCGACGGCGCAGGTCGCGCAGATCCAGAAGCTCATCCGGTCAGTCTGCTGGCTCGGTCCGACAAAGTCGATGCCCGACGGTGCTCCCGAGTCGTGGCGGAAGCGGCCTCGATGGACGGTTCTGCTACGCCGCGCAGCGCATGGCGGAGCGAAGTCCGCCTCGAGGGACACTTCTGCAACGCATGGGACGTCGGCGCGGTCACATGGTCGGCTGCATGTCGGCGGACGGTTCGGTGGTGTCGGTGGACTGGTACTGGCGCAGATCGCGATGGGTCACGCCGATGAGGATCGTGGCGACCACGGCGCTCGCGCCCCCGATGGCGAGCGCCGCGGGTGCGCCGAGTGCCGCCGCGAGCACGCCACCTCGCATGTTGCCCACCTCGGGGCCAGCCACGCCGATGACGTGGTCCACGGCGCTGACCCGGCCGCGGAAGGCGTCGGGCGTGACGAGCTGGACGAGGCTGCCGCGGGTGACCACGCCCACGGTGTCGGCGGCGCCTGCCACCGCGAGCGCTGCCAGCGCGAGGGCGGCGTGCGGGGCGAACGCGAAGCCGACGAGGGCCGCTCCCCAGGTCGCCGCGCACACCAGCTGCACCAGACCGGGGCTGGGCAGTCGGGTCACGAAGCCGGAGGCGAGCCCGGCGGCGATCCCACCGGCACCGATCGCGGAGAGGAACAGGCCGAGAGTGCGCGGGTCGCCGTCGAACCGGAGGTCGTTGATCATCGGGAAGATCGCGATCGGCATCGACAGCGTCATCGTGGCCAGGTCGGTGAGCAGGGCGCCGCGTAGCACCGGCATCCGCAGCGGGAAGCCCCAGCCGCCACGCTCGACCTTCGTTCCCGGCGTACGGTCGGGGGGCAGGGATGGCAACCGGAATGCTGCCACGAGGGCGAGCGGCATCATCAGCGCCTGGGCGGCGTAGCCGGCGGGCAGCGTGACGGCGATCAGCAGCCCGCCGATCGCCGGGCCGACCAGCATCGAGATCTGGAACGCCATGTTCTGCAAGGCGAGGCCCGCGGCCACCTGGTCGCGGGGGAGGAGCCGGACGGGGAGCGTGCGCCGTGCTGGGGAGCCGAGGGCGTTGGCGGCCGATCCGGCCGCGATGATCGCCAGCACCGGAAGGGGACCTGAGTTGCCGAGCGCCGCCTGCAGCGTCAGCGCCGCGGCTGCGGCAGCCTGTCCGAGCGTGCTGATGAGGACGATCGTGCGGCGGTCGTAGCGGTCGGCAAGGCTGCCGCCCACGGCGCCGAGCAGCAGCAGCGGGATGCCCTGCGCGAGCCCGATCGCACCGGTCCAGATCGGGCTGCGGGTGTGGTCCCAGATCTGGGCGAGCGCGGCCACCGCGGCGATCTGGGCGGCGAGCCCGGTGAGGAGTGAGGCCGCCCAGATCTCGCGGAAGTTGCGCGAGGCGCGCAGCGGGCGGACGTCGGTGAGGTGTCGTCGCAGGGTCACGGGTCGAGTTGTTCGTCCAGCCGCTGACCCATCGGGCGGGCCTCGAGCGCCTGCGCGAGGCGCGTGCTGAGGGCGGTGACCGCGCCGTCGAGCTCGTCGTCGAGCGCGGCCACGACCGCTTCGGTGGCCCGCCACTCTGCCTCCAGCAGCGGGACGAGGTCAGCGCCTTGCTCCGTGAGGCTGACGACCTGGGTCCGGCCGTCGGTGCCGGGCGTGCTGGTGGCGAAGCCGGCGCGCTTCATCGCCTGCACGGTCTGGCTGGTGGCGGAATGCGTCGCTTCCAGCGAGGCGGCGAGTGCCGCAATGGTCAGCGGCCCCTCGTGGGCGAGCCGGATCATCGGTCGCACGAACCGCGAGCGCACGCCCTCCACGCCCCGGCGCACGTACAGGTCCTCGATGTCACTGTCCATCTGCTTGAGGAGGCTGAACAGGGTGTCCCAGCGGCCGGGGTCGCGAGTGGGATCAGAAGTCACAGCACTGTTATAACAGCACTGTGACACCCTGGCAAGCTCGACCGCGCGCCATGATCAGCCTGCGCCGTTCGCGGGCCGATGTCAGCGCGTGGTGGCAGAGTGCGAGTCATGGCGGAGCAGAGGTACAGCGGTGACCTGCGCGGTGCGCGCTTCACGAGCGCGAACCTGCATGAGGCGCGGTTCAGCGGGTCGGATCTGAGCGGCGTGATCATGCGCGGCGTCGACATCGCCGGCGCCGACATCGATGCCCCGTGGCTCCTCGAGGGTGGTGGCGGAGGGACGCTGCTGGTCAATGGCGTCGACGTGGCGCCGTTCGTCGAGGCGGAGCTCAACCGGCGTTTCCCCGGTCGCGCGGAGCGGTACGCGAGCGACCCCGCCGGGCTGGCGGCCGCATGGGCGGCGCTCCAGCAAGGGTGGGAGGCCGCGCTCGTACGGGCAGCGGCGATGACGGAGGGCACCGTCGATGTCTCGGTCGACGGCGAATGGTCGTTCGCGCAGACCTTGCGCCATCTGGTGATGGCCACGGACACCTGGCTGCGCCAGGCGATCCTTCAGGTCGACGACGCCCATCACCCGATCGGCCAGCCCGACGCCTCCTACGGCAGCGACAGCAACGACACCGCGACCTTCAGCGCCGAGGCCCCTACCTATGCCGCCGTGCTCGAGGTCCGCGCCGAACGGGTCGCGATGGTGCGGGACTACATCGCCGCGCTCACACCGGAGCTCCTCGACGAGCCGCGCGCGAACCCGCATGCGCCCGAGCATGCCGAGACCGTGCGCTCGTGTCTCCAGGTGATTCTCGAAGAGGAGTGGGAGCACCTGCGGTTCGCGCTGCGCGACCTGGACGCCATCGAGCGGGGATCCGAGGGCGGGCAGCAGTAGCACCGCGGACCGTAGCCTTCGTCCATGGCCGACCCCATGCACTTCGAGCAGCATGCCGCCAGCTACGACGAGGCGCGGCCGCCCTATCCGCCGGAGCTGTGGCAGCGGATCGCTGAGCTGGGTGGGCTGCGCCCGGGTCTGCGCGCTGTGGATCTCGGCGCCGGGTCCGGTCAGGCCACCCGCGTGCTGCTGGCGGCCGGGCTCGACGTGACCGCCGTCGAGCCCGGGGAGCAGTTGGCAGTGCAGATCCGCACCCGGTACCCGGCAGCCCAGGTTCTCGAATCCACGGCAGAGGCGGCTGAACTGGGGCAGGCGGTCTTCGACGTGGCGGTCGTGGCGACGGCGATCCACTGGATGGACCTCGACGTGCTGCTCCCGCGCCTGCACCGTGCCCTCGCGCCAGGCGGGCTGCTGCTGGTCTTCCGGAACGTCTACGGCGATGAGACCGCTGAGGTGACGTCGTTCCGGGCCAGGGTCGCCGAGATCGTCGCGCGCCGGCACGCGCCTTCTCGCCGTGGGCTCGAAGTCGGAGCGAGTACCGAGGATGCGCTGACGCGTGGTGGCTTGTTCGAGACGATCAGCCACGACGACTTCTCCTGGGAGATCGACCTCGACGAGCACCAGATCCGGCTGCTGTTCGGCACGTTCTCCGACTGGAGCGCAGCAGAGGTGGAGGAGGCGGCACTCGCGGTGCGCGACCTCGGCGGCAGCGTCACCGAGCACTACCGGTCATGGCTGATCGCACTTCGACGCACGTGATCACCAGGCGGCTGTCGATTCCGCTTCGGCTCGCGCGTCACATCGGTGAGCATGAGGCGATCACCGGATCGCCCAGACAGCAAGGAGCGCGCCATGCCGGAGTACCTGCTCTACTTCAATCAGCAGTGGGTCGGTGAGCACACTGAAGAATGGTTCCGCGGGCGGGTAAAGCCGTCGGTGGCCGTGACCGAGGAGATGAAGGCGGCGGGCGTCTACATCTACGCAGGCGGGCTCGTCGAGGAGAGCGACCCCACCTTCACGGTCTCGCACGCGGTCCCCGTGGGCGACGACGTCAACGCCACCCTCGTCGATGGCCCCTACGCCGAGACCACCGAGGTGCTCGGCGGATTCGCCGTGGTCAAGGTCCCCGACGAGGCGACCGCTCAGTACTGGGCGGCCAAGATCGCCGTCGGCTGCGGCTGGACCCATGAGATCCGCGAGATCAAGTCGATGCCGGACTGACCGGCGAGCTACGCCACCACGCTGAAGTTCACCATCATCATCATGTCCTCGTGCTCGAGGTTGTGGCAGTGCAGCACGTACCGGCCGGTGTAGCCCTCGATCGGCACCAGCACCTCCGCCCCGCTCCCGGGGAGGAGGTCGATCGTGTCCTTCCACGCGAGGCCGTCGCCACCGGGGGCCGCCACCTGGAAGCCGAGCAGGTGCGCGTGCACGGGATGGTGCACATCGCTGCTGAGCCGCCACCGCTCGAGCGTGCCGAGCCGGGAGGTGAACACATCGCCGTCGTGGAACGTCAACCCGTTCACCGTCCAGTCCGCACGGCCGTGATGACCCGACCCTGTCGCTCCCAACGAGAAGTGAAGGTCCCGCGTCACGTCGACCGCTGCCCGGTCGAGCTCCTCGATCGTCGACAGCACCTCGGGCACACGGGTGTCGTCCGACGCCGCGGCGCGCACCACGTGAAACTGCATCACCTGGCCGGGACCGCCGTGCTCGAGCGTGTTCGTCATCGTCACCCGGGTGCCCACCGGCACGCCCGAGAAGTCGATCACCACGTCGGCGCGTTCGGCGCCGGCCATCGCGATCGACGTCCGCGCCACCGGCCGCTCGAGCAGCCCGAGGTCGGTGCCGACCTGCGTGAAGGCCACACCGTGGTCGAGCGAGAGCTGAAACCGGCGCGCGTTCGAGGCGTTGAGGATCCGGAACCTGTACCGTGCCGCGTCGACCTCCAGCACGGGCCACGGTGCGCCGTTGACCAGCACGCAGTCGCCGAGCACGCCACCGTGGTACCTCATCGTCACGCCGGGACGCGCACGGGACGGATCGGCGAGCGGGTACATGAAGGCACCGTCGTCGTCGAACGAACGATCGGCGATCACCAACGGCAGGTCCCGATCGCCGGTCGGGAGCCCCAGCGCGTCCTCGTCGTCCGAGCCGACGATCGCCATCCCGGCCAGCCCCGCGTACACGTTCGGCCCTGTGAAGTCCATCGCGTGGTCGTGGTACCAGAGCGGCGCCGCACGTTGCTCGAGCGGGTACACGTAGGTCCGCTCGGCACCGGGCACCAGCAGGTCGGTCGGGTAGCCGTCGTGCTCGGCAGGCGTCTTCCCTCCGTGAAGGTGCAGCACGGTGTCGATCTCGGAGTCGTTCTGCAGCCTCACCTGCAGCTCCTCGCCCGATCGGGCTCGGATCGTCGGCCCCGGGAACGCGCCCTCGTACCCCAGGATCTCCGTGGTCCGGCCCGGGAGGATCTCGACGGCGGAGCGGCGCGCCGCGATCTCGATCGTTCCGTCGCGCGGCTCCAGGTTGGGCGGGATCGGCAACGGCACTCGGAACGGGTCGGGCAGGGGGATCCGGCTGGCCAGCAGCGCACCGTGGGAGCCGGTGCCGCTGCCTGCCGAGAACCAGTTGGAGCCGCATCCGGCGAGCACCGCTGTCGCGACTGCCGCACCGCCCCAGCCGAGGAACGACCGACGGGACACGCTCATCGCAGCCCCGCTCCGCCGTCGTGCATCTGCGGCCCGCGCGCTCGGTACGAGCGCTTCGCACGACCGGGCCGCCAGGCCCATGCCGCCACGACCACACCGGCCGCAACCAAGGTGACGCCCAGCGCGAGGTGCACCGCGAGGAACCGTGCGTGCCCCATGCCCAGCTGGATCGGGAGCAGCATCGCGCACGCGAGCGAGACCAGCACCGGCCAGCCCGGAAGCCGACCCGGGCGCCACGCGAGCAAGGCCGCGACGACGACCAGCCACGCGAGCAGCATCAGCGCGATGCCGACGCCACCATGTGTCGCCAGCGAGGGGAAGTCGCCGTCGAGGAACCGCCCGGCGAGCACCGGCTGCGCGATCAGCAGGCTCCCCTGGACAGCGGCGGTCACCCGCAGGATCCAGAGTGTCCCGGTCGTGCCTCCCGGAACCGCGGACCGTGGTGGTCGCGGGTCGAGGCTGGGCGGGTACGTCGTCACACGATCGACGCTAGGGAGGGCAGCTCGGACGCGCATCGGTCCGTGGTCGGCACCCGCGTACCGCTCCTGGGTGACGTCGGGGGCGAGCGTTGTCGCCTCCGGGTGACTGTGCCGGGGGAGGGATTTCCCTACGCTCGAGCGATGACCAGAGTCCGGCCCGTCGTCGATGGCGTGATCGCCGGCGTCGTGCTGGCGGTGCTGCTCCTTGCGACGCTCGGGCGCGAGCCCACGGGCGACGACCGCCCGCTCGACGCGCTCGGATACGGCCTGATCGCAGTGATCGCTGTGGCCACGTTCTTCCGGCGGCGATGGCCGAGAACCGTGATGGTCGCGTGCACGGCCACCATCTTCGGCTACTACATGCTGGGGTTCCCGTCGGTCGGCCTCGAGCTGCCACTGGCTGCGCCGGTGTACACGGTGGCGGCGACCGGGCGATGGAAGCTCGCCACCGTGTGGGCGTTCGGGGTCTCGGCGTTCGCCTACGTCTCGCGCGTGTTGCTCGGCCAGGACCCGTTGCTGCTCATGGGGCTGCAGGTACCGACCACGCTCGCCGTGTTCTGTGGAGCCATCGCGCTGGGCGATGCCGTGCGTACCCGCCGGGAGCTTCGCGCTGAGCAGGAGCGCACGCTCGCCGCGGTGCGCCGGGAGGCTGAGCAGAGCACCGCGCAGCGGCTCGCCGCTGAGCGGGTGCACCTCGCACGTGACCTGCACGACGTGCTCGGCCACACGGTCTCGGTGGTGTCGCTGCATGCGTCGGTCGCCGAGGAGGCGTTGCTGGCAGGGGAGCCGGAGCCCGCGCTGGCAGCCACCCGGGCGATCCACGAGGCCAGCGGTGCGGCGATGCGGGACCTGCGCGGCACGGTGCAGGTGCTGCGCGGTGACACGCCGGAGTCGTTGGACCCTGTCGGGGGCGTCGAGTCGATCGAGGGCCTGGTCGACCGCGCCCGCAAGGCCGGCATCGACGTCACCTACACCCTCGAGGTGGAGCTTTCGGCCGTGCCGGCCACGGCCGGGATGACGGCGTACCGCGTGGTCCAGGAGGCGCTCACCAACGTGCTCCGGCACGCGGATGCCCACCACGCGTGGGTGCGCGTCACCTCCGAACCGGGCGCGCTGCTGGTCCGGGTCGATGACGATGGCAGCGGACCTCGCGGCGGGAGCGGAACCGGGCTGCGCGGCATGGCCGAACGTGTCGAGCTGGTGGGCGGTTCGGTGCGGAGCGGCGCGCGTGACCAGGCCCCCGGCTTCCGCGTGTGGGCAAGGATCCCGACATGATCCGCCTGCTCATCGCCGATGACCAGGAGCTGATTCGCGCCGGCCTGCGCGCCCTGCTCGCCCGCACCGAGGACATCGAGGTGGTGGGTGATGCAGCCGATGGGTTGGCCGCCGTCGAGCAGGTGCGTGCGCTGCTGCCCGATGTCGTGCTGATGGATATCCGGATGCCCGGCATCGACGGCATCGAGGCGACCCGCCGCATCGTGGCCGAGCCCGCGCTGACCGCGGTCCGTGTGCTCGTGCTCACCACGTTCGACACCGATGATCACGTGTTCGACGCGCTGCGCGCCGGCGCTGCCGGATTCCTCCTGAAGGACGCGCGCCCCGACGAGCTTCGGGCCGCCGTCCGGACGATCGCCGACGGCGGTGCACTGCTGGCTCCCGCTGTCACACGCCGGGTGGTCACGGCTGCGGTGGCGGGTGGGGCGACGCCCGATCCGGACGACCATCCGACCGCCGCATCTCTGACCGACCGCGAGCGCGACGTGCTCACGCTGATCGGTCAAGGGCTCGACAACGCGGCGATCGCCGAGCTGCTCGTCATCAGCCCTGCGACCGCCCGCACCTACGTGTCGAGGCTGCTCGCGAAGACCCACTCGCGGGATCGCGCCCAGCTGGTCGTGCTGGCCTACGAGTCTGGGCTCGTGCGCCCGGGCGGGTGAGCCGCTTCGCGGCGGTGGAGCTCGATCGGACCGGCCGCGTGGCTCGCCAGCTCATCCCACGATCGGAACTCGTTCCCATAGCCCCGATCAGCATCCCGTAGCGCGTGTCCGAACGCCGCCATCCGCTCTCGTTGCCTCGATCCGGGCGCACGGGCTCCGTCGCCCGCTGGTTCGAGGCGGGGGTCACGAGCCAGTGCGCCGACGTCGACCGGAGTGGACGTGTCAACGACGATCGACGGGCACAGGCCCAGCGGCTCGGCCGCTGCCGCCCACATCTCCCAATCACGGCCGAGCCGGTCGGCGTCACGATGCACCTCGTGCCGCCGCCGCGACCGATAGCGATCCCGCACCACGTCGACCGGCGCTGTGCACCAGAGCTCGACCGTGTGCGCTGCCGCGACCTTCTCGATGCCTGCTTCGGCGAACCGACGATCACGCGGCGCGAAGAGCCAGGTGTCGATGATGACGGTGCCGGGCACAGCGGCAGCGATCGTCCAGGCCATCTCCATCGCGGCACCGCCCAAGGCTCCGCTCTCGGCTGGTCCCAACTGCAGCGCGTCGGCGACCGACTCCTTGATCGCGTCCTTCGAGATCACGGCGGCGTCGAGCACACTGCCGAGGTCGCGGGCGAGCGTGGTCTTGCCCACGCCCGGCAAGCCGTTGACCAGAATCAGCCGCTCCGTCATGCACTGGAGTCTTCCAGGCGGTGGATCTGCCCAGCGGTGTGGATTTGGTCGCACCAGGTACGACCAATCCACACCGTAAGCCGCTACTACAGGCCCACCATCGCCATCCCGGCGTCGTTGTAGCGGTTGCCGGCCACGGGGATGCGCTCGGTGAGGGTGTCGAGATCGGCAACCTCGTCCGCCGAGAGCCCGACAGCGGTGGCGGCCGCGTTCTCCTCGACCCGCTCGATGCGCCGCGTGCCGGGAATCGGCACGATCCACGGCTGTTGCGCGAGCAGCCACGCGAGAGCGATCTGCCCGGGCGTGACGCCCTTGGCCTCAGCCAACTCACGCACGTGCCCCACCACTGCCTGGTTGGCGGCGAGGTTGTCGGCCTCGAACCGAGGTACGCGGTTGCGGATGTCGCCTTCGCTGAAGGTCGTCGACGTGTCCACGGTTCCAGTGAGGAATCCCTTGCCGAGCGGGCTGAACGGGACGAACCCGATGCCGAGCTCGGCGAGTGTGGGCAGCACCGCCGGCTCGGGGTCTCGCGTCCACAGCGAGTACTCGGACTGCACCGCGGTGACCGGGTGCACGGCGTGCGCGCGCCGGATCGTGCCGGCGCCTGCCTCAGAGAGGCCGAAGTGCCGCACCTTGCCGGCCTGTACCAGCTCGGAGACCGCACCGGCCACGTCCTCGATCGGCACGTTCGGGTCGACCCGGTGCTGGTAGAAGAGGTCGAGGCGATCGGTGCGCAGCCGCTGCAGTGACGCATCCGCCACCCGGCGGATCTGCTCGGGCCGGGAGTCCGTACCCTGCATGGTCCCGTCCACGATGTTCCAGCCGAACTTGGTGGCGATCACCACCTGGTCGCGGATCGGCTCGAGCGCCTCGCCGACCAGCTCCTCGTTGACGTACGGCCCGTACACCTCGGCGGTGTCGATGAACGTGACACCGCGTTCGACGGCGCCGCGCAGCACCCCGATCATGTCCTCCCTGCTGCCGGGGTTGGGTCCGTAGGACTGCGACATCCCCATCGCGCCGAGGCCGATGGCCGATACCTGAAGGTCTTGTCCGAGTGTGCGTGTGTGCATGGTGATCCTCCTAGTTGAAGGGTGGTCAGCGAGGGTCGAGGCGCAGCGTGGTCCCTGTCACGCTCGCATTGGTGATGGATTGCAGGGCGGAACCGTTGCCGTACGTGGCGCGGTACGCCTGGTCGATCGCGGCGTCGTGGGCATCGGCGGTGTCGACGATAGGGACGCCGGGCGCGGCGAGGGAGGCCCTGCTGGTACCCGCTACGCCAGACCCTCCCGCCGAGATCGTCACATCGGCGCGAGATCGCTGCCGCGCGCTGACGATCTGGTGCCGAACCAACGATCTCGCGGGTGCGGGGTCATCCCAGTACCTCCCACGGAACGCACCGGAGTCGTAGCGTGATCGTCATGGACCTGAAGGCTGCCACCCGCGATTTCCTCGCCAGCAGGCGCGCCCGCATCACCCCTGAGCGCGCCGGCCTCCCGGTGTACGGCGGGACCAACCGCCGCGTGCCCGGGCTGCGCCGCGAGGAGGTGGCGCTGCTCGCGGGCGTGAGCGTCGACTACTACACGCGGCTCGAGCGAGGGAACCTGCACGGTGCGTCCGAGAGCGTCCTGGAGGCGCTCGCGGAGGCGCTGCAGCTCGACGAGGCGGAGCGGGTCCACCTGTTCGACCTCGCCCGCGCCGCGAACGCCTCCGGCCCGGCACGCTCTCGCTCCCGCCGTGCCCCGGCACCCACCCTGCGCCCGGCGGTGCAGCGGATCCTGGACGCCCTCGATGCGCCCGCCTTCGTACGCAACGGACGTCTCGACATCCTCGGCGCCAACCTGATGGGCCGCGCCCTGTACTCACCGATCTTCGACTCCACCGAGCGGCCTGCGGGCGCGCCGGTCAACACCGCCCGGTTCCACTTCCTCGACCCGGCAGCCCCGGACTACTGGGGCGAGCGGTGGGAGAAGGTGGCGCACGACGCCGTCGCGATCCTGCGCACCGAGGCCGGCCGCAACCCCTACGACCAGGCCCTCACCCACCTGGTCGGCGAGCTGTCCACCCGCAGCGAGGACTTCCGGCGGATGTGGGCCTCGCACGACGTGCGGCTGCACCGCTCCGGCACGAAGATCTTCCACCACCCGGCCGTGGGCAAGCTCGAGCTCGACTACGAGGCCCTGATGCTGCCCGCGGACACCGGCCTGCAGATGAACGTCTACACCGCCGCCCCGAGCACGCCCTCTGCCGACGCCCTGAAGCTCCTCGCGTCCTGGGCCGCGACCACCCTCACGAGCGAGGTCGCTGCGAAGCGGCCGACGATCCGCCGGTGAGCACGGTCTGGCTCGAGTACGTCACCGACGAGGAGTACCGCGGCACTCGACCGGAGTAAAGCCGTGCGTCGGCGGTGGCGCTCTGGGAACATCGCGACCAGCACAGCTCCGGATCCGCGTGGGTCAGGAGGATCCCCCAGCGACCGGGAGCAGAGTGAGCGACGACCGCGAGTGGCTTCTGCCAGGTATCAGCGTAGCGGTCGGTGCAGCGGTGGTCGATGCCACGTGGGAGTCGCGGAGCCTGCACGGCGGCACCCTCGGTGAGGTGCAGCTGCTCACCGGCGCGGCGCGCCTGAAGGCCGGCGGAGCCGTGCCCTTCCGGGTGGTGCACAAGGTCCAGCGGCGGTGGGAACGGCCCGGCGACCCCGGTTCCTGGCGGCGCGAGCACGACCTGGTCACGGCCGGTCTGGGCGATCTCTTCGCGTCCGACCTACGGTGGCCCACCTGCTACGACGCCCGGATCGATGAGTCGGTCGGCGAGATCCATCTGGTCATGGAGTACGTGGAGGGCACCTCCGGTCGGCAGCTGAGCACGGACGCCCTGGTCCGCGCCGCCGGAGGCCTCGGCCGCCTGCAGGGACGCCTGGCCGCCATGCCGCCGGACCAGCTGCCGACGATGGCGAACCTCAGCCCGCCCGATCTCGCCGAGCACATCTACCGGCGTTATCGCGCCTGGCCTCGCGTGCACGAGGCCGTCCGCTCGCCCGACTCCGAGATCCCCGCGCACCTGCGCCGCATGGTCACCGTCTTCGACGCCAGCGCCGACGCCGCGCTCGCGCGGATCTCCCAGCTCCCGCTGGTGCTGTGCCACCGCGACTTCTGGGTCGCCAATCTCATCGACGCCGACGGCGGGATCGTCCTTCTCGACTGGGACACCACGGGTTGGGGTTACCTGGGTGAGGACCTGGCCAGCCTGCTGGCCGACGAGGCCGACGTCCCGCGCATGCTCGAGCTCTACCACCGCTGCGTGCCGGCCTACTACGCGGGGTTCGCCGAGTTCGTGGACGTCTCGGTCGTCGTGGACGACTGCGTCGTCGAGCTGATCCTCTTGCTCTTCGGCTACCGCCTCGTGGAGTGGTATCTGGACGCTGCGTCAGCGGAGGAGCGCGCCGAGCATGTCGCAGCGTTGGAGCAGATCTTCCTCATGCAGTCTGCGGCAACCGGCACTGGTCGGTGAGGATCGCTGCGCTACCGCGCGTCGTACGCCGCTCGCGCAATCTCGATGTCCGGGTGGTTCGCGATGGCCCAGCTCGCGAGCGCGACCGACGGCTCGATCAGCGTGCGGCCGATCGACGTGAGCTCGTACTCCACGCGTGGCGGTACCTCGGCGAACGCGGTCCGGGTCAGCAGGCCGTCGCGCTCGAGCTGACGCAGCGTGAGTGTGAGCATCCGCTGCGAGACGCCCGGGATGTGCCGCTGCAGCTCGGTGAATCGCAGCGCGCCGCCTGAGAGCGTACCGATCACGAGCAGCGACCACTTGTCGCCGACTCGGTCGAGCACGTCGCGGATCGCCTTGCCATCCGTGGCAGCGCGCTGGCACATGCCTTCGTACTGGCTCCTCGGCGTCTGCATCTCGCTCCTCCTGGGCACATGGATGTGCCTTTTGCAGCGGTCCCCGCGATCACTCATGATGGGGCTACTTACCTATCGTAACTATTGCACGACGGCGTCGCTCGCCTCGTGCAAGGATCTGAACTGGAGCATCTCGTGACTGTTGCGTTCTGGGTCGTCACCGTTCTCCTTGCGCTCGCATTCCTCGGCGCCGGGTCGATGAAGGCGTTCCGTAGCAAGAAGGACCTGGCGGCGGCCGGCATGGCCTGGACCGACGACTTCTCCGACGGTGCCGTGAAGGGCATCGGAGCCGTGGAGATCCTCGGCGCACTCGGGCTGGTCCTGCCTGCGGCGACCGGTGTCGCTCCTGTGCTCAGCCCGGTGGCTGCCATCGGTCTCGCGGTGACGATGGTCGGCGCGATCGTGGTGCACGTGCGCCGCAAGGAGAGCGCGGCACCGGCGATCGGGCTGCTGGTGCTCAGCGTCGCCGCCGCGGTCCTCGGATTCCTGCACCTCGGCTGAGCAGACGGGGATTCCAGGTGCGGTCCCGGGGCTCGTGATGCTCTGATGGCAGGCATGGCCATCGATCTCTCTCAACCCGGCGTCGACGACCTCCCCGCTGCGGTGACCGCGCTCGCTGCGTGGCAGGTCGAGGGCGGACCGGTCCAGCTGCACCCCGGCGACCTGGGCTGGGGCTGGCAGATCGGCGCCACCGACGTGGCTCAACGCGTGCGCACCTGGAGCCGTAGCGGGCAGCTACGCGCCATCGGGCTGCTGGACGGTCCGGGCGTGGTCCGCCTCGGTATCGCCCCCGACGCCGGCGACGACGAGCAGCTCGCGGACCGAGTCGTCGCCGACATCAGTGACCCGCAACGAGGCGTGCTCGCCACGTCGAAGGGCGCGGTCGAGGCCCGCTTCGGCACCGCGATCCGGGCGCGCCTGTTCGACCAGGGCTGGGTGGCCGACGACCCCTGGGCGACGCTGCACCGCCCGCTGACCGAGCCGGTCGAGGACCCAGGGGTTCGTGTCGAGGTGATCGGTGCAGACCGCGCCGCCGACTGCACCTCCGTGCACCGCTCGGCGTTCGGCAGCGAGCGGTTCACGGACGAGCGCTGGCACGCGATGGCGTCCGGCCCCGCCTTCACGGAAGCTCGCTGCCTGGTCGTGTACGACACCCACGGCGCGCCCGTGGCCACCGCCACCGTCTGGTCGGCGGGAGCCGGGCGGCCCGGGCTGCTCGAGCCGGTCGGGGTGCACGCCGACCACCGAGGCCGCCGATATGGCGTGGCGATCAGCCTCGCCGCCGCGGCAGCCCTGCGGCAGATGGGTGCCTCGAGCGCGACGGTCGCGACCGAGGCCTCCCGCGTGGCCGCCGTGCGCACCTATCTCGCCGCCGGGTACAAGGTTCA
>NZ_JBMDXJ010000126.1:0-10295 GCF_048594945.1 Pseudactinotalea sp.
GCGGTTGCTGGCGTGGCCGCGCGCTGCCGAGGAGTGCGCGAGCACGTCCGCGCGCACGCCGGTCACGGCACCGTCGGTCGTGACGATCTCGGTGACCCGACGGCGGAATCTCACCTCGAGCGTGCCCGCCGCCCTGGCATCTCGCGCCGCTCGGACGAACGGCTCGAGCACGCCCGGCCCGGTGCCCCAGGTGACGTGGAACCGGGGCACGGTGTTGCCGCGGCCGTGGGCCTCGTGGCCGCCACGCTCGGCCCACTGCACGAGTGGGAACCACCGCACACCCTTCTCGCGCAGCCAGGGTCGTAGCTCACCCGCCGCGAGGTCGATGTAGGCGCGCGCCCACGCGTAGCCGTGCCGGTCCGGCCCTTCGCCACGGTCAGCACCCTCGGCGAAGCCGGCGGAGGCCAGCCAGTCCGCGAGCGCGAGGTCGGCGCAGTCCTTGATCCCCAGGCGCCGCTGCTCGGGCGAGTCGATCAGCAGCAGCCCGCCGAAGCTCCACCACGCCTGCCCGCCGAGCGAGGCCGCGGGTTCGGCGTCGAGCAGCGTGACGCGCCTCCCACGGGCGACCAGCTCGGTCGCGGTGACGAGGCCCGAGAGGCCGGCTCCGATGACGACGACGTCGACCTCTGCCATGTCTCAGCACCCTAACGGCGCGAGCCTGACTCGCCGCGGCACCTCGCCGGATGCTTCACCATCGCGGCCGAGTGGGGCGCCCGGGGAGACTGTGGGTGGGTCAGGCTGTCAGGTAGATGCGCAGGCTCATCCCGGGAGCGGTGAAGGACTGACCGGCGGCGACCTGCACGCGATCACCCTGCTCGGGGCGCTCCCACGCGGAGTCCCACACCAGCTCGAAGCGCTGGTCGACGCTCGGCACCGTGACCGTGACCTCGTTGGGCGCCCCATTGATCACCACCAACACGTCGCGGTCTGTCGGGTCCGGACTCACACGGTACTTCTGCAGCACCCGCCGGTGCGGGTCGTGCCACACGTCGAGGCTCATCGCCTCGCCCGACTCCTCGAACCACATCAGCGTCGGGCGGCCGGAGCGGGACTCGTCGGGGCGGCGGAATCGCCACGGCCGGAGCACCACATGATCGCGTCGCAGCGCCGCGAGGTGCTGCACGGTGGCGAGCTGATCGCGCTGGGCGTCGTCGAGGTGCCAGTCGACCGCGAGCCGGAGGTCGTCGGAGCCGTCGATCGCGCTGCAGTAGGCGTTGTTGTTGCCGTGCTGGGTGCGCGCGAACTCGTCGCCGGCCGTCAGCATCGGGGTGCCGGCGGAGACGAACAGCATCCCGAGCAGGTTGCGTTGCGCCCGCCGCCGGGCCGCCAGGATCTCGGCGTCGTCGGTCTCGCCCTCGACGCCGTGGTTCCAGGACCGGTTGTCGTCGGTGCCGTCGCGGTTGTCCTCGCCGTTGGCGTGGTTGTGCTTGACGTCGTAGGAGACCAGGTCGGCGAGCGTGAACCCGTCATGCGCCGTCAGGAAGTTGACCGAGGCCACGGGGCCGCGACCGCCCGGCACCGCCGTGTGCGCGAACATGTCGGCCGATCCGGCGAGCCGGGTGGCGAGGTCGCGCAGGTCGTGGCCCTGCCCGCCGCTCGCGATCGCGGCGGCGTCCGTCAGCCAGAACGTGCGCGCACAGTCGCGGTAGCGGTCGTTCCATTCGCTGATCGGAGGTGGGAAGTGCCCGGTCTGCCACCCATGCGGACCCAGGTCCCAGGGCTCGGCGATCAGCTTGGCGCCGGAGAGCACCTGGTCGCTCGCGAGCGCCACCAGCAGCGGGTGCTCCATGTCCACGTGCTCGGCGCGCCGCGCGAGCGTGGTCATGAGGTCGAACCGGAACCCGTCCACGCCGACCTGCTGCACCCAGTACCGCAGCGAGTCGAGCGTGAGCTGGATGGCGCGGTGGTTGCGGAAGTCGAGAGAGTTCCCGCACCCGGTGACGTCGAGGTAGCGGTGCGCTGCGGAGCCGTCACGCAGGTAGTACCCGAAGTCGTCCAGCCCCCGCCAGGACAGCGTGGGCCCGTCGACGCCGCCCTCGCAGGTGTGGTTGTAGACGACGTCGAGCAGCACTTCGATGCCGGCCTCGTGCAAGAGCTGCACCATGCCCTTGACCTCGTCGAGCACCGCGGCCGGTCCGGCCTGCTGGGCGGCTCGCGTGGCGTACCTGGGCTCGGGCGCGAAGAACGAGAGCGTGTTGTATCCCCAGTAGTTGTCGACACCGCGCTGCTGCAACGCCGGCTCGGTCATCTTCGCGTGGATCGGCAGCAGCTCCAGGGCCGTGACCCCGATACTGCGCAAGTGCTCAATGGTCTGGGGATGCGCGAGTCCGGCGTAGGTGCCGCGCAGGTGCTCGGGCACGCCGGGCAGCTGCAGTGTGAGCCCCTGCACGTGCGCCTCGTAGATCACCGTTCGGCTCCACGTGGTGCCAGGCCGGTTCGCTGCACCACCACCGGGCGAATCAGGCAGCACCACACCGTGCGCCACGTACGGGGCGCTGTCCCGCTCGTCCGGCCCGTCGAGAGGCAACGGCGACAGGTCGTCGTCGACCGGGTGGCCGTAGATCTCCGGTCGCAGCGCCACGCCGCCCGAGATCCCGCGCCCATAGGGGTCGAGCAACAGCTTGGCCGGGTTGTGCCGCATCCCGTGGTCGGGGTCCCACGGGCCCTCGACCCGGAACCCGTACCGCTGCTCTGCGCGCACGCCGGGCACGTGCGCGTGCCAGCGGCCGTGCAGGCGCGGCATCAACGCCACCCGGCGCTCCACCAGATCGCCGTCGACCTCGTCCAGCAGGCACAGCCAGACACGGTCGGCGAACGGTGCGCTCACCACCACGTCCACGCCGTCACCCTGCAGGTGCACGCCGAAGCGCTCGGACCGGACGGCGGGCATCGTCGCCTCGGTGGTCTCGAGCACGGTCACGGTCGGATCGGCCAGGGTGGTCATCGTTCCTCGGGGCTGGGGGCGGGACCAGTCAAATGTAGTTGTTCAGCGGCCCGCAGCCGCGCACCGACGGGCCGACAGGCGGACGCTGACCCTGTGCGGTGCCGGTCGGGCCAGAGGAACGTGGCAGGCTTGCTGCCATGCGTGTGGTCGTTCTCGTCAAGCATGTTCCGGAGCTGTTGAGCCAGCGTGCGTTCACCGACGGCGGGACCGCCGTGCGCACCGCCGACGACTCCACGCTCAACGAGGTCGACGAGAACGCCGTCGAGGCCGCGCTCCAGCTCGCCACGGCGACCGAGGGCGAGGTGATCGCCGTCAGCCTCGGCCCGAGCATCGCCGTCGACGCCCTGCGCCGTGCGCTCGCGATGGGCGCGAGCCGCGCGGTCCACCTCACCGACGAGGCGTTCGCCTGCTCCGATGTGGTGGCCACCGCGCGCGCCTTGGCGGCCGCTGTTCGCCATCTCGACGGCGGGGCACCGGTCGACGTGGTGCTCACCGGTCTCGCTGCTCTCGACGGGTTGGGCTCGGTGGTGCCCTCGCTGATCGCCGCCGAGCTGGGCTGGCCGCAGCTGACCGTGGTCGAGGAGCTCACGCTCGACGGGGAGACCCTCGTGGCGCGCCGGGAGCTCGACGGCGCGACCGAACGCTGGCGCGCCAGCACGCCTGCGGTCGTCTCGGTGATCGACACCGCCAACGATCCGCGGCTGCCGAAGATGAAGGATCTGATGGCCGCGCGCGGCGCCGAGGTCGCCGTGCTCACACCCGCCGATCTCGGCCTGAGTGCCGACGAGGTCGGCGCTGCCGGTTCCCGCACCCGCGTGGTTGCGGCCGAGCAGCGGCCCGAGCACCCCGGCCCCGAGATCGTCACCGACGACGACGGCGAGGGCGGCGCGCTGCTGGCGAAGTACCTCATCGACAACGACCTCGTGGGAGGCGCCAAGTGAGCACACGTCACGTTCTCGTGGTCGCGCCGGCGGGCGTGCGCGCGCCGGTGCTGGAGTCCGTCACGCTGGCGCGCACGGTCGGCGTGCCCACGCTGCTGTCGCTGGTGCCGCTCACCGATGCCGAGCTGACCGCCCTCGGCGAGGCCGGCGTGGAGCGTGCGCTCGTGACTGACCTGGGCGACGCCCGTCACAGCGCCGCCGTCGCGGGTCGCGCCGTCGCGACCGCGGCCGAGGCCACCGGCGCGAGCCTCGTGCTGCTGCCGACCTCGTTCGTGGCCAAGGAGGTTGCCGCGCACGCCTCGTACTTGCTGGACGCCGGTCTGCTCATCGACGTCGGCTCGATCGCCGACGACGGCGAGAGCGGCCAGGTCGTCGGCGGCAAGCGGGCCTTCGCCGGCACCTGGGAGACGACCTGCGCGGTCACCAGCCCGGTCGCCGTCGCGACCGTCCGGGCCAACGCCGTGACCGCGGCGCCCGCCGAGGCGCCGGTGAGCACCGCCGTCGAGCCTCTCGAGGTCGATGCGACGCTGCCGCGAGGGCTCGAGCTGACCGAGCGGACCGAGCACCCCACCGAAGGGCGACCCGCACTGGCCGAGGCGGCCACGGTGGTGCTCGGCGGCCGCGGCACGGAAGGTGACTTCAGCGCAGTCGAGGAGCTCGCCGACGCGCTCGGCGCTGCGATCGGAACCACACGCGACTGCGTGGACGAGGGCTGGCAGCCGCACGATGCGCAGGTGGGGCAGACCGGTGTGACGATCGCACCGCGCCTGTACATCGGCGCCGGGATCTCCGGGGCGCCGCACCACCACGGCGGCATGCAGGCCTCGGGCACGATCGTGGCCGTGAACGTGGACCAGGACGCACCGCTGGTGCAGATCGCCGACTTCGCCGTGATCGGCGATCTGCAGGAGATCCTGCCGGCGGCCGCGGCGGCCATCCGCGAGCACCGCGCCTCATGACCGCGCCGCTCGCGCTGCTCGACCTCGACGGCACGCTGTCCGACTCCGCGCCCGGCATCGCGCGGTCGGTCCGCGCCGCCCTGACCTCGCTCAGTCTTCCGGTCCCGCAGACCCCCACGGGGCTGCGCTCGTTCGTCGGCCCGCCGTTGCCGGTCTCGTTCCGCGCGCACGGGGTGCCGGAGGAACAGATCCCCGAGGCGATCGCGGTGTACCGCGGCGAGTTCGAGGCCGGCGGCATGTGGGAGTCGCCGCCGTTCGAGGGCATCCCCGAGCAGCTGCAGCGCCTGCGAGCGGAGGGAGTCACGCTCGCCGTCGCGACCTCCAAGCCCGAGGTGTACGCGCGGCCGATCTGCTCCAGGTGGGGTCTGGACGTGCTGGTCGACGGCGTCTACGGCGCCCCGCTGGACCACATTCCCTCCACCAAGGCGACCGTGATCGCCCACGCCCTGTCGGAACTCGGGGAGCGGGTGCCGGCGACCTCGCAGATCGTCATGGTCGGCGACCGGCACCACGACGTGGAGGGTGCGGCCGAGCACGGTATCGACTGCCTCGGCGTGGGCTGGGGATACGGAGAGCCGGGTGAGCTCGACGGCGCGGCCGCGACGATCCCCGCGGTCGCCGAACTCGCGGACGCGGTGCTGGCCCACCTCGGTGCGCGCGAGGAACTCGCCGCCCGATGAGCAGGACCAGGCTCGCCTGGTCCGCCCTGCCGGCCCATGTTCAAGGCGAGATCGAGGACCGACTGGGCTCCGCCGTCGAGCATGTCGAGAGCCACGAAGGCGGCTACTCGCCCGGCATGGCGGCGACACTGACGACGGTGGGTGGCGAGCGGACGTTCGTCAAGGCTGTGGCGAGCTCGTTCCACGAGCGCAGCGGCGAGCTGTACCGCGATGAGGTGCGGGTCAACGGGGTGCTGCCCGAGGGCGTGCCGGCGCCTCGGCTGCGGTGGAGTGTGGACGACGGTGACTGGGTGGCGCTCGGCTTCGACGCGGCTGACAGCTCCGTGCACGTGCCGTGGCAGCCGGACGACCTGACGGCGGCGATCGAGCTGTTCACGACGCTCGCCGAGGTGCCGGCTCCCGATGCGCTGGGCTCGGTCGGTGGACATCTTGCAGGGATGCCGACGTGGGCGAACGCTCACGCGGAGGGCACCGACCTCAGCTCGTGGGACCCGTGGGTGGCCGAGCACCTGTCGATGCTCGCCGAGGTCGGCGCCGATTGGGCCCATGCCGCTGAGGGGACCGCGCTCGGGCACGGTGATGCGCGAGCGGACAACATGGTGCGCACCGGTGGTCGGTTGCTGCTCGTCGACTGGCCGTACGCGACCGCAGCTGCGCCCTGGCTCGAGCTGCTCTGCTTCCTGCCGAGCGCCGAGCTCGAGGGCGCGGGTTCCGCTGCGGCGATCTGGGACTCACACCCGCTCGGGCAGGCTGCCGACCCGGACCGGGCCACGGCCGTGCTCGCCGGACTCGCCGGCTACTTCGTGCACGCGAGCGTGCAGCCCCCGCCACCCGGCATCCCGCATGTGAGGGCGTACCAGCGCGCGCAGGGCGAAGTGGCGCTGGCGTGGCTGCGGGAGCAGCTGGGGGAGTGAGCCTCAGGGCAGCTCGAGCAGGGCGATCTCGTCATAGCCGAGGGAGACCGCTACGTCGCCGATCCGGACGACATCGCCACGGGTGTTCCGCTCCCAGATCACCTCGCCGGAGGCCATGTCGATCCCGATAGCGTCGCCCGTGTTGACCACGGCGACGTCACCGATCTGGACCATGTCACCGAGGTAGCCCTCATCGAGCGGCACGGACCAGATCATCTCGCCGGTCTCGGGGTCCAGGGCGACCACCTCGAGGTCGCCTACGAGGAACGTCGCGTCCGGCTCCACGTAGACCGACGGCGGCAGCACGATGCCGGTCCAGACGCCGGGCTGCTGACTGAACCTGTACGTGGCGGCTCCGGTCACCACGCCGGTCTCGGGGTCGATCGGGATGACCTCGAACTGGTTCGTGGTCGGCTCGCTGAGAGCGACGAGCTGGGTGTCCGAGTCCTCCTCGGGCGTCGCGGGGCGCAACCCGGCGGCGGTCCAGGTGCGGGTGCCGTCCAGCTCGTAGCGTTCGAGCTTCTCCTTGACCACGCAGTAGTAGTGGTCCTGCGCAGGGGTGGCCGAACGGCACTCGTGCACGAACGTCTCGCCGGTGGCGGGGTCGATGATCGCGACGCCGGGTGTGGCCCAGAGCATCACGAGCCCTCCGCCGAGGTCGCGCCAGCGCGGCCGTTCAAGCACGGGGTCGCCGTCGGAGTCGTAGAAGTGGTCGAACATCAGGTCCGCGTTCTCGATGTCCGCGATGTCGAAGCTCCAGACCTCGGAGCCGTCCGGTGTGAGCCCGGTGACCGTGGCGTGCGGGGCGGGGTTTGCCGGACCGACGGCGATCAGCACGTCGCCGTTGCTGTGGACCGTCTGGACGTCGTCCAGCGCGGTGTCGGTGGTGTCAAGATCCTCGCCCGTGACGGCGTCGATCCGGTGGAAGACCCAGGTGTCGCTATCCAGCGCGAGGCACAGCAGCGCGCCGTCGACCTCTCTGTCGGCGCAGGCCACCTGGGGGAGCGGGCGCTCCCACAGCACCGTGCCGTCGACCGGGTCGAGGGCGGCGATGCCCTGCCTGACGTAGTCGTCGTCTTCCCAGGCGATCACCCACGACTCATCCCCGGCGATCACGCGCGTGCCGGTGAACGCGCCGTCCGGGTTCCGTGAGATGGCGGAGTCCTGGCCTGCCTGCGTGAGGTCCTCGACCGAGACGACCCACGTCTCGTCGATGGCGTCAGGGTCGGTCCACGTGGTGGTCGGGGCCGTACCGGTGCCGTCGTCGGAACCACTGGAGATGCGGCCGACGACGAGGCTGATGATCATGGCGATGACCACCATCACGACGCCACCGATCAGGACCGCGATGGCACAGCCGCGCCGGGCGCTGTTGGGCGCTCCCGCAGGAGCGTGCGGCTGCGCGGGGTACCGGGATGACCCGGTGGGATGGTTGAGATAGGGCGAGGTCGGCTGCTGCGCCGGTGTCGCCTGGCCAGGGGAGCCCCACTGTGGCGGCTGGGGCTGCTGCGGCTGGGGCTCGGGCGACTCGTCGAGAGCCCCGTACGGCGTCGGAGCCATGTAGCCGGACGTCGGCGTGCCCTCATACTCGGACCCGGCGTCGTCGCCCGGCGTGGGGTCGCCGGGGCGGAACCGGGCGTCATCGGGCGTGCTCATCAGGTGCTCACCATCGGCTGCCACGTTAGCGAGCCGGCGGGCGCAGCACGACACGTGCACCGGGGACAACTATCCCGGGCGTCAGGGCTGCCGCACCACTCGAGTTGCACGCCCGACCGATCCGGTGCCGCTCGTGCTGGCGACGGTGGCACGGGCCAGGCTGGCGCCATTGTGACGATCTGCCTCGCTGGAGACACGACCTGCGGGTAGATTGCCAGACAAGCGTTCTCGAGCAGATGGGAGAGGTGCCATCCATGGCCGATCGCCGTCTGAGTGCCGTCTCCTTGGTCGATGCGGTGGCGGAATCGCTTCGACTCGACGTGATCTACCGTGAGATCGCGCCAGGCGCGGTCCTCACTGAGCAGTTCGTCGCGGACAGGTTCACCGTTGCCCGGACGACCGCCAAGGCTGCGGTCGAGCGCCTCGTGGCTGACGGGTTTCTGCAGCGGGCTATGCACCGAAGTGCGCGAGCGCCGATCCTCGGCGCTGATGACATCCGGGATCTCTACGACACTCGCATCCTGCTGGAGGTCGAAGCGTTGCGCCGGGTCGCCCGTTCGGGCTCGGTCCCCGTGCAGGCGGAACGGCACGCGCTCGAGCTGATGGTCTTCGCGAACCGTGGGGACCACGACGGCATGGCAGGTTGTGACGTCGCGATGCACCGTGCACTTGTCGAGGCCGCCGGCAGTCCGCGCCTGACCAGGATGCACGCGACGATCATGGGTGAGGCGCACATCTGCATGGTCCAGGTCCAGGATCGGAACCTGCTCCACGCCCAGGTGATCGACAGCGAGCACAAGGTCATGCTGGACGCTGTTGCCGGCGCCGAGGTCGAGGCAGCAGCGGCGGCGGTCCGAGCACATCTGGTGCGCGCCCGGGACCAGCTGCTGCTCCGTCACGAGGAGCTATCGACGCTCGAGTCGAGCCCCGTCTGACGCGGGAATCCTGAGCTCGCCGGCCGGATAGTGCCACCGAGGCGACGAGGTCGACCACGACCGGATGATGGATCGTGCCGTCCTCCAGGGTGGTGCGGGCGACGAGAGCCCAACGCCGTTTCAGCCCGCTTGCCCGTTTAGCCATCTTGACAGACAAGCAAGCTAGACGCCAAGATGGCGTCGTTCCCTGGGTCGCACCGACCGGCAATGAGACACCGCCACGGCGGCGTGTGTCGGGCCGTGAGCGGGAACCGCCGCAGATATCAAGACCGATAACACGTCACAGAATCTACACGTGTAGATGCCAACGAAGGCCCTCAAGGGTCGCCGAGAGACGAGGACGAGACGGATGCCCGAGAAGGACTACCAACCAGATGGCGAAGCGGCATCAGGGCACCTGCGTGCGGGCCAGATCATCGCGCCCTGGATCTCACTCGGTCCGTTCTACGAGGATGTCAGCAGTCAAGTCCGGGGGTTGACGCGCTTCGAGCGGTCAGGCTCAGACATCGGTGGGGAGCTGCTCGACGACATCGTCGCGGAGGCCGACCCCCTGCTTCGAGCGACGCCGCGTGAGGGTGACGGTGCCTCCTTCCGGGGCCAGGCGCACCGCTGGGCCATCGCCCGACGTCCAGAACAGTTTCTGTCATGGGGGGAGTACTTCCTGACCAACCACCTGGCGGCGATCTTCCTGTCGACGAGGCTGATGGCCGGCTCCGAGGGGCGGAGTGTGCGCTGGCGGCTGGTCACGCGCATCAGTTCCCGCGCAGTCGTGGCGGTGAACGGAGAGATCGTCATCGACACCGACGCTCTCGCGCCGCGTGTGAGCGCCGACGGCTTCGAGTATCACTTCACGGCACCTCTGCAGGCGGGTGAGAACGTCGTGACCGCTGGCCTGTTTCGTCTGGGGCGCATGGGCCAGGTCGGCTTCCGGCTGGAGCTGGTCGACGACGACGCCTGGGCGCTCGCCCCGCTGATTGAACACATCGCTCCTGCGGTGCGAACCCAGATCGAGGACGCCCTGGCGGGCGTGAGCCTGGAGCGCGACATCCTGTATCCGAGCGATCAGCTGCGCGTGCAGGTCGAGACTGCCCCGCACCCATCGACGCGACTGGAACTCAGCCTCGACGCGGTCGGCACGGGCGACAGCGTGGCCCGCGTGAGCGTGACCGCCGCCGGCTCGCACATCATCTGTGATGGGGCGGGGCTCGCGGATGGCTTCTACACACTCGTATGCCGATGGTCCGACGGCGACCAGGGCCACCCCAT
>NZ_JBMDXJ010000127.1:0-12333 GCF_048594945.1 Pseudactinotalea sp.
GCGGTCGAGAAGTTCGACTACACCAAGGGCTACAAGTTCTCCACCTACGCCACCTGGTGGATCCGCCAGGCGATCACCCGAGCGATGGCCGACCAGGCCCGCACCATCCGCATCCCGGTGCACATGGTCGAGGTCATCAACAAGCTCGCCCGCGTGCAGCGGCAGATGCTCCAGGACCTGGGCCGCGAGCCCACGCCGGAGGAGCTGGCCAAGGAGCTGGACATGACCCCGGAGAAGGTGGTCGAGGTCCAGAAGTACGGTCGCGAGCCCATCTCGCTGGCCACGCCGCTCGGCGAGGACGGCGACTCCGAGTTCGGTGACCTGATCGAGGACTCCGAGGCGATCGTGCCCGCCGACGCGGTTTCGTTCACGCTGCTGCAGGAGCAGCTGCACTCGGTGCTCGACACGCTCTCGGAGCGCGAGGCCGGCGTGGTGCAGATGCGCTTCGGCCTCACCGACGGGCAGCCCAAGACCCTCGACGAGATCGGCAAGGTCTACGGCGTCACGCGCGAGCGCATCCGACAGATCGAGTCCAAGACGATGAGCAAGCTCCGCCACCCCAGCCGGTCGCAGGTGCTGCGCGACTACCTGGACTGAGCTTCGATTCCGATCACGACGACGGCCCGGCATCTCTCGTAGATGCCGGGCCGTTCGTGGGTCTTGGCATAGTCTGCAGGTCGGACGACGAAGGAGCGACGGACATGGACGTCAACTACGACGTGCTCATCCTGTTGGTGTATCCGGTGCTTGCCGCAGTGTTCGGGTTCGGGCTCTACTGGGTGATCCGGCTCGCGGTACGGGCCGGGATCCGCGATGCGGACGAGCGCCGCCGGCGTGAGGAGCACGCAGGGGCGTGATCGTCTGGATCAACGGCGCGTTCGGCGGTGGCAAGAGCCACACCGCGTACGAGTTGGTACGCCGTACCGACCGGACGGTGCTCGTGGACCCGGAGCTCATCGGCTACGGCCTGCAACGCAGCCTGCCCGCGTCGCAGCGCGTCGACTTCCAGGACATGGCGGCCTGGCGGAGCGGGGTGGTGGAGGTGCTGGATCGCGTGGAGTGCTCTGACGCCTACGAGGCAGTCGTGGTGCCGATGACGCTCGTGGAGCCCGCCTACATCGAGGAGATCCACGGCGGTCTGCGCTCGCTCGGGCATGATCTGCGGCACATCGCCCTGGTGGCCAGCCCTGGTGTGGTCCGACGCAGGCTGCGGATGCGGGTCGCTGGCATCGTGAGCCGCGAGACATGGGCGATGCGACAGGTCGACCGGTGCCTCGCGGCGCTCTCGGCGATGGACACCTATCGCGTGGACAACGACAACACCGGCCTGGACGGCGTCGTCGAGGAGATCGCGACCCATACCGGGCTGCGGCTGACACGTCCTGCCCTGTCACCCTGGCGCGCCCAGCTCCGGCGGCTCCGCGTCGCTGCGACGGTCATTCGCTGACGCTCGCCCGGGTGGCGTCCGTCGGATCCTCTCGGGGGCGCCGCTAGTCTCCCACGATGGACATGGTTGCGGCATGGGTGTTCGGGGCCGTCGGGCTGGGCGTGCTCTACCTGGTGGTGCGGTACGCGGCTCGGAGCGGGACGCTCGAGGCGCTGCGCGCACACGACGAGGAGCGGATGGACGCCCGGGCCACGCGGCGGCTCGCCGATCGTCCGGCTTCTGAGGACTCTGACGGCGTCTGAGCGCACGTCCGCGGCGCGTAGGGCGACGACGTCGCTGCCCACGCCCGGGAACGACAGCGGCCCGGCACCCCTCGTGTGAGAGGTCCGGGCCGTTGCGTTCGTGAGGTGCTAACGCGCGTCCGAGGTGGAGGCGTCGGCGTGGAGCCGTTCGGTCTCGTCGTGGATGTGAGCGGCCACAGGCTCGAGTGCCGTGCCGTGCTTGCGCGCGTGGTGGGCGCAGAAGTTCAGCTCGCCACCGGAGGCCAGCTCGACTCGCACGTAGGCCTGGGCACCGCAGGCATCGCACCTGTCGTTGGCGGTCAGGGACGGGGTCACCTGTTCAGGGGTCATCGTGCTCATGTGGGTATGTAACCACCCGCTACGGCGCTTCCTTCCGCGCCACGCGCCGATTCCGCTCAGCGCGTACAGCGCGCACCGGAGGCTCTCGACGGGCGAGATGGATCGCGCCGCGTGCCGAACCGCGGGGTTGTCGGTGCAGAGACCTACCATGCTGAGGTGCCGTCGACCTCTGCCTCCAAGCAACGCCCGGACAGCTACACCGCGCGCCACCTCTCGGTCCTCGAGGGCCTGGAGGCGGTACGCAAGCGACCGGGCATGTACATCGGATCGACCGACTCGCGCGGGCTCATGCACTGCCTCTGGGAGATCATCGACAACGCGGTCGACGAGGCGCTCGAGGGACACGGCGACCACATCGACGTCGTGCTGCACCCCGACGGCTCGGTCGAGGTCCGCGACCGGGCGCGCGGCATCCCGGTCGACAACACGGCGGCCGGGCTCTCCGGCGTCGAAGTGGTGTTCACCAAGCTCCACGCCGGCGGCAAGTTCGGCGGTGGCTCCTACGCCGCGTCCGGTGGCCTGCACGGCGTCGGCGCCTCGGTCGTCAACGCGCTGTCGTCGCGGCTCGACGTCGAGGTGGACCGCGGCGGCAAGACCTACGCGATGTCCTTCCACCGGGGCGAGCCCGGCACGTTCGACGACAACAAGGGAGTCTCGCCGGACTCCCCGTTCGAGCCGTTCATCGACCACTCGGAGCTCCGGGTCGTCGGGAAGGCGGCACGCGGCAGGACCGGCACCCGGATCCGCTACTGGGCCGACCCGCAGATCTTTCCTCGCACCTCGGCCTTCTCATACGACGAGCTGGTCACCCGCGCCCGGCAGACCTCGTTCCTGGTCCCCGGGCTCACCCTGGTCATCCGCGACGAGCGTCGGCTCCCCGGCACCCCGGGTGAGGATGGTCCGGTCGAGGAGGTGTTCAAGCACGACGGCGGGATCGCCGACTTCGTGGATCATCTCGCCTCGGACGCCGCAGCCACGGACACCTGGATGCTGCGGGGCAGCGGGACCTTCGAGGAGACCGTGCAGACACTCGACGACAACGGCCACCTGCGCCCCAAGGACGTCGAGCGCACATGCGACGTCGAGGTGGCTGTGCGGTGGGGGACCGGATACGACACCGAGGTCCGCAGCTTCGTCAACATCATCGCCACGCCCAAGGGCGGCACACACCTCGCCGGGTTCGAGCAGGCGTTGCTCAAGGTGGTCCGCAAGCAGGTGGACGAGAACGCCCGGCGGCTGAAGATCTCGGCCAAGGATGGCAAGGAGCGGATCGAGAAGGACGATGTACTCGCAGGGCTGACCGCCGTGGTCACGGTGCGGGTCCCCGAGCCCCAGTTCGAGGGGCAGACCAAGGAGGTCCTCGGGACCGCCCCGGTTCGCCAGATCGTCAGCAAGGTTGTGGACCGCGAGCTCACCACACTCCTCACCTCCTCCAGCCGCAACGTCAAGACCCAGGCGGCATTGCTGCTGGAGAAGGTCGTCGGGGAGATGCGCGCCCGCATCCAGGCTCGGACGCAGAAGGAGATCTCGCGTCGCAAGACCGCGCTCGAGAGCTCGAGCCTGCCCGCGAAGCTGGCCGACTGCCGCACCGACGATGTCAGCCGCTCCGAGTTGTTCATCGTGGAGGGCGACTCGGCCCTCGGGACCGCAAAGCTGGCTCGCTCGAGCGAGTTCCAGGCGTTGCTGCCGATCCGGGGCAAGATCCTCAACGTGCAGAAGGCCTCGCTGGCCGACATGCTCAAGAACGTCGAGTGTGCCTCGATCATCCAGGTCATCGGCGCCGGTTCGGGGCGTTCGTTCGACCTCGATGCGGTGCGCTACGGCAAGATCGTCCTGATGACCGACGCCGATGTCGACGGGGCTCACATCCGTACGCTGTTGCTCACCCTGTTCTTCCGGTACATGCGTCCGCTCGTTGAGGCCGGTCGCGTATTCGCCGCCGTGCCCCCGCTGCATCGGGTGGAGATCCCGGCTCACGGGCGCGCGAAGAGCGAACTCGTCTACACCTACTCCGAGCCCGAGCTGACCAGGGTCTTGAGCCGGCTCGAGCGCTCGAACCGCCGGTACAAGGAACCGATCCAGCGGTACAAGGGCCTCGGCGAGATGGACGCGCGGCAGCTCGCTGAGACCACCATGGACCCGGGCCGTCGCACGCTGCGCAAGATCACGATGGCCGACGAGTCGGCTCTGCAGCACGCCGAGACCGTGTTCGAGCTGCTGATGGGCAACGATGTGGCGCCGCGCAAGGACTTCATCGTGGCCGGCGCGGAGCAGCTCGACCGGGATCGCATCGACGCCTGATCGACCCACGGGGAACGAGACGCCCCCGCCATGGGGCACACTGGACGCGGACCGGTCGCCGGTCCGCCCCGACAGCCGCACCCGGTGACCCCGACCTCTGGACCTCATGACACGCTCCCTGCCGCCCTTGCGCGAGCGCGTGGACCCGCCTGCTCGGCTCGATCTGCCGCCCGCAGAGCTCGGCCTGCGCTGGCGCGGCCTGCAGCAGGCCGATGTCCCGGCGCTCCATGCGTTGTTCCACCGGATCGAGGAGCACGATCGCACCCCGTACCGCACCGCGCTCGAGGAGACGCACGAGCGGTACGCAGCCGACTGGCATAGCGAGCCGGACAACGTGCTCGGGGGATTCGACGCCGGCGGCACGCTCGTGGCGTTCGGTGCAGTAGCGCTGTCGCCGACCGACACCCACACCTTGCGCGTCCACATCGAGGGCGGGGTGGACCCGGAGCACCGGACCCACGGCATCGGCTCGGCGGTGCTCGACTGGCAACTCGGCCGCGCGCTCCAGTTGCTCGCCGCGTCCGACCGTGCCGACCCGGCTCGCCTGGTGGTGCATGTCGAGGACGACATGCCCGACTCGGTGCACATGCTGACCGAGCGGGGCTTCCGGCCGAGCCGCTTCTACACCGAGCTTCGACGGGACCTCTCGTCGGCCTTGCCCGGGGTGGCGCTCAAGCGTCCCCTCGAGATCGTGCCGTGGTCCTCCGAGCTCGACGAACAGGTGCGACTCGCGCACAACGTGGCGTTCGCCGAGCACTGGGTCTCCGAGCCGCAGACCGAGGACACCTGGACGCAGGGACGTACGTACTTCGTGCCGGAGTGGAGCTTCATCGTCCTCGACCGCACCACCGATCGCGCCCAGGTGGTCGGCTATCTGCTGTCGAGCAAGTACGAGCAGGACTGGTCCTCACTCGGATGGAGCGAGGGCTACATCGACCTGCTGGGCGTGCGCCCGGACTGGCGTGGCCGCGGCATCGCGACTGCCCTCGTGGCGCAGGCGCTGCACGCCTATGCCGAGTCGGGGATGCAGTACGCATCCCTGGGGGTCGACACGCAGGAGCCCGGTGTCGTCTTCGGGCTCTACAGCAAACTCGAGTTCGAGCCCACCCGCGGCTCGACCATGTACACGATCGATCTGTAGCGATCCACCGGCCGTGCCGAATCGGCGTTGAAAGTGCTCTGGTGCCGGAAGAGCGTTGAAAGTGCTCGATGTGGTTCGCTGTGAGCGAACGCGGGGGTGGTGCGGGGCACCGGCGGGGTTGTGCCAGGCATGAGCATGGAGAGCGCGGCCTGGAACGCGATGTGGCGATCCCAGCACCGACCGATCGACGAGCGTCCTTTCAGCAAGGAGTCGCTCTCCCGGATCTGGCGGTTCGCCAGACCGTACCGGGCGCAGATCGCGATCTTCGTGGCGCTCAGCGTCGTGGTCGCGGCGCTGGCGGTCGCCACGCCGCTGCTCGCGGGCGACGCGATCAACGCGATCACCGCGAGCGAGCCTGCCGCCGTGATCGTCCGGCTGGCGGTGCTCATCGCCGCGATCGCAGTCGCGGAGGCAGGTCTCGGGCTCGTCACCCGCTGGTACTCGGCACGGCTGGGGGAGGACCTGATCGCCAACCTCCGCACCGCGGTGTACGACCACGTGCAGCGGATGCCGGTCGCGTTCTTCACTCGAACCCGCACCGGCGCGCTGGTGAGCCGGATCAACAACGACGTGATCGCTGCCCAGAGTGCCTTCTCCAGCACGCTCTCCGGCGTGGTCGGGAACGTGGTCACGCTCACGCTGACGCTGGTGGCCATGCTCACCCTGTCGTGGCAGGTCACCGTCGCTGCGCTCATCCTGCTCCCGGTGTTCGTGCTGCCGGCGCGCCGGGTCGGCCGCCGGCTGGCGTCGATGCGACGCGAGGCAGCCGACCACAACGCTGCGATGAACGACCAGGCCACCGAACGGTTCTCGGCGGCCGGTGCCACGCTCGTGAAGCTGTACGGCAGGCCCGAGGAGGAGTCCCGGGCGTTCGCCGACCGGGTCCAGCGGGTGCGCGACATCGGCGTGCGCAGCGCGATGCTTCAGACCGTCTTCGTCACCGCGCTGACGTTGGTCTCAGCCCTCGCGCTGGCGCTCGTGTACGGCCTGGGTGGCACGCTCGCGGTGGCAGGATCGCTCGACACCGGGGCCGTCGTCTCGCTCGCGCTGCTGATCACCCGGCTCTACGCCCCGCTGACGGCGCTGGCCGGAGCTCGGGTGGACATCATGAGCGCCGTGGTCGCCTTCGATCGCGTCTTCGAGATCCTGGGGCTCGAGCCGCTCGTGCGTGAGCCCGAGGAGCCGGTCCCCGCACAGACCGGCCCGCTCGCGATCGAGGTCGACGGTGTCACGTTCGCCTACCCCTCGGCCGACCAGGTCTCGCTTGCGTCCTTGGAGGACGTGGCCGTGCTCGATCCACGCGGTGGCGAGCGCGTGATCGATGACGTGAGCTTCCGGGCTGAGCCCGGCGCGCTGGTCGCCATGGTCGGGTCGAGCGGGGCGGGCAAGTCGACACTTGCCCAGCTGCTGGTCCGGCTGTACGACGTCGGGGAGGGCGCCATCCGGGTCGGCGGCGTCGATGTCCGGGACATGTCCGCCGACGAGCTGCACACCGCGGTCGGGCTCGTCACCCAGGACGGACACCTGTTCCACACGACGATCCGGGAGAACCTGGTCCTCGGCGCACCTGGTGCCACGGACGAACAGGTGTGGGGTGCGCTCGAACGCGCCCGGCTCGGTGACCTGGTAGCGAGCCTGCCGGACGGACTCGACACGGTCGTCGGCGAACGCGGCTACCGACTCTCGGGCGGTGAGCGGCAGCGGTTGACGATCGCGCGGCTGCTGCTGCGCTCGCCTCGGGCGGTGATTCTCGACGAGGCGACCGCGCACCTGGACTCGCAGAACGAGGCTGCGGTCACGGAGGCGCTGTCGGAGGCGCTCACGGACCGCACCGCGATCGTGATCGCGCACCGCCTGTCCACCGTGCGTGCCGCTGACCTGATCCTGGTGCTGGAGGACGGTCGCGTGGTCGAGCGCGGGAACCACACCGAGCTCCTGGCACAGGGCGGACGCTACGCCGAGCTGTACCGGACCCAGTTCGAGGAGCCGGGCACCACGGGCCCCGACGAGCTCGTCAACTCAGCCGAGGCCGGCGACGGGAGCTGACAGCGTGGTGCCCGAGGCGTCACGCCGCTCATCCACCTCCGGCAGCTCGACCGGCTGACCGCCTGAACCGATGGCCCGCACCCGCGCGGGCGCGACGGCGGCGGCGTAGAGGGCGTCCTCGCCGCGCAGGAAACGCTGCACCCGCACACCGGCCGTGCTGCGGCCCTTGCCCGGGTACGCGGACAGCGGTGTGGACTTCGCCGAACCAGGCACGGTGCCAGGCAGCGCATCGGACGAGGCCGCGACGGTCGTCACCACAGCGCCATCCATATCGCCGGCGCGCACCACGCTCGTGTGCACCACGCGGGCACCGGCAGTGAGCCGCACACCGGCCATCCCACCGGCGCCGCGACCCTGCGGCCGCACCACGGAGGCGGGGAAGTGCAAGAGCTGGGCGTCCGAGGTGATGAAGACGATCTCGTCCTCGTCACGGGCGGTGCCGACGCCCACGACCTCATCACCGTCCTTGAGTGAGATCACCTCCCACTCGTCGGCACGCCCGGGGCGATCGGCCGTGACCCGCTTGACCGTTCCCCCCGCGGTGCCGAGGGTCAGGACTCCCTGAGCATCGCCGTCGAGCAGGCTGACCAGCCCGACCACCCGCTCGCCGGGAGCAAGCATGACCATCTCCTGGACCGGCACGCCGCCCGAGAGGCTGGGGGGCTCGTCGGTCGGCGGGAGACCAGGGATCTCCACCACGGACATCCGGACCACGCGCCCGCGGGAGGTGACGCCGCCGACCTCGCCGCGCGTGGTGGCCGGGACGGTGCCGACGACGGCGTCATGTGCCGAGCGCCGCCCCTCGCGCGCCGGCTCCCGGTCGTCGGCCGTGCGCGCCAGCAGGCCGGTGGCGGACAGCAGCACCCAGCACGGGGTGTCGGGGACCTCGAGGTCCACCGGACCGCGTCGGCGGGCCGCCGGCGCAGCCGCGGCGGCGGCGCCACCACCTGCTTCGAGCAACACGGTGCGCCGGGGGGTGCCATGCGTGGCGGCGACCTCCGCCAGCTCGTCGGAGACCACCGTGCGCAGCCTGCCTTCGTCGGCGAGGATCGCCTCGAGCTCCTCGATCTCCCGCTTGAGGTCGTCACGCTCGCTCTCGAGCTCGATCCGGGAGAACTTCGTGAGCCGGCGCAGACGCAGCTCCAGGATGTACTCCGCCTGTGGCTGGCTCAGGTCGAAGATCGTCATCAGACGGGTGCGAGCGGTGTCGGCGTCGTCGCTGCTTCGGATGACCGCGATCACCTCGTCGATGTCGGCGATCGCGATCAGTAGTCCCTCGACCAGGTGCAGCCGCTCGCGCCGCTTCCCGAGCCGGTACGTGGTGCGTCGCCGGACGACGTCGATGCGGTGACCGACGTAGACCTCCAGCATCTCCTTGAGGCCGAGCGTGCGCGGCTGACCCTCCACGAGAGCGACGTTGTTGATCCCGAACGACTCCTCCAGCGGGGTGAGGCGGTACAGCTCGCTGAGAACGGCTTCCGGGTTGAACGCGTTCTTGATCTCGACGACCAGCCGCAGTCCGTTCTCGTGGTCGGTGAGGTCGGTGACGGCGGAGATCCCCTGCAGCTTCTTCGACTGCACGGCCTCGGTGATCTTCGCGATCACCCGCTCCGGGCCGACGAGATAGGGCAGTTCGGTGACGACGATCCCCTTGCGGCGCGGTGTGATGTTCTCGATGCGAGTCGTGGCACGTGTGCGGAAACTGCCCCGGCCGCTCGCGTAGGCGTCCCGGATGCCCTCGAGGCCGATGATCTTGCCGCCGCCCGGCAGGTCGGGTCCAGGCACGAATCGCATCAGCGCCTCGAGATCCGCATCGGGGTGGTCGATCAGGTGACGCGCTGCCGCGACCACCTCGATCAGGTTGTGGGGTGGCATGTTCGTCGCCATCCCGACGGCGATGCCCGACGCCCCGTTCACCAGCAGGTTGGGCAGAGCCGCGGGCAGGACCTCGGGCTGCTGGAGCGAGTTGTCGTAGTTGGCGACGAGGTCAACGGTGTCCGAGTCGAGATCTGCTGTCATGACCATCGCCGCAGGAGCGAGCCGCGCCTCGGTGTATCGCGGGGCGGCCGGCCCGTCGTCGAGCGAGCCGAAGTTGCCGTGACCGTCGACGAGCGGCAGCCGCAGCGTGAACGGCTGCGCCATCCGCACCAGCGCGTCATAGATCGCGGTGTCGCCGTGGGGGTGGAGCTTGCCCATCACCTCGCCGACCACGCGCGCCGACTTCACGTGTCCGCGGTCGGGTCGCAGCCCCATCTCGGACATCTGGAAGAGGATGCGGCGCTGCACCGGCTTGAGGCCGTCACGCGCATCAGGGAGCGCCCGCGAATAGATGACGGAGTACGCGTACTCCAGGAACGAGTTCTGCATCTCCGCGGACACGTCGACATCGATGATCTTGGTGTCCTGCGGAGGCGGTTCGGCTGAGGGACGGCGGGCCATGACGCCATTCTCGCGGAGGCAGGTGGCGCATGCGGGGACCACACACCGACGACGCGGTGTTGAGGTCGCCACACTACGATCGCGAGCATGTCGGCCGCGGACGCCCCCTCCTACCCAGCGCACTGGGAGGCCGACGTGGTCCTGCGCGACGGCTCCACGATGCACATCAGGCCGATCGCCGGCAGCGACGCCGACGCCCTGCAGGCATTCCACCGGGCGCAGTCGGCCGAGTCGACGTATTTCCGGTTCTTCGCACCGATGGAGCGCCTGAGCGAGCGGGATCTGCGCCGGTTCACGAACGTCGACCACCGGCAGCGGGTCGCGCTGGTGCTCGTCCAGCCGGGGGAGCAGCACGACCAGATTCTCGCCGTCGGGCGCTTCGACAGGTACGAGGAGGACGGCGACGTCGCCGAGGTGGCGTTCAATGTCGCCGATGCCGCACAGGGGCGGGGCCTGGGTTCGATCCTGCTGGAGCACCTCGCCGCGGCCGGGCGTGAGCTCGGCGTCCGCAGGTTCAGTGCGGATGTGCTGCCGAGCAACACCCGGATGCTGCGCGTGTTCACGGACGCCGGCTACGACACCTCGCAACGCTATGCCGACGGCGTCGTGGAGGTTTCGGTCCCGATCCGCCCGACCGACCGCTCGTTGGCTGTGCTCTCGGAACGGGAGCGCCGGGCCGAGACGCTGAGCATGACCGCTCTGCTCGCGGCCGACGGTGCGCTCGTGCTGGCGCAGGGCCCGGAGGGTGAGGTGCTCGGGGAACGTGTGCTCGCCACGATCCGCGCCTCGGGATTCCTGGGACGGCTGGTGACGGTGAGCTCGATCGAGCAGCTGGAAGCCGTGGACGGTGACCTGCCGAGCCTCGCGATCCTTGCTGCCGCACCCGAGCAGGTGCTGGCGGCGCTGCCGCTCCTCGCCACTCGTGGCACCCGGGTGATCGTGCTGCTCTCGGCGGGCTTCGCCGTCGGTGGCGGTGGAACGGGTCCGTCCCAGCGCCGCCTCATGCGCGAGCTGCGCGAGCACGGGCTGCGGCTGGTCGGGCCGCGCTCCTTCGGCGTGCTGGTGCAGGGGCCGGCCGGTCCGCTGCCCGCGACGCTCGCGCCCGATCCGATCCCTCTCGGCGACGTGGGCGTGTTCTGCCAGTCCAGCCAGGCCGCCCGCACGCTGCTTCACGAGGTGGGCGAGCGGCGCCTGGGACTGTCGAGCTTCCTCGCTGCCGGGCAACGCGCCGACATCAGCGGCAACGACGCCATGCAGTACTGGTCGTCGGACGAGGGCACCACCGTGGCGTGCCTGTTCCTGGAGTCGATCGGCAACCCGCGCAAGTTCTCCCGCGTGGCCCGCCAGCTCGCCGCCACGAAACCCGTGGTCGTCGCGATCGCGGGCACCACCGGCCAACGGCAGCTCCCAGGACATCCGGTGCGAACCTCGACAGCGCCGCGGCGGGTGCTCGAGCAGATGATGAGCCAGGCCGGGGTGCTGCTCGCCCGGTCGGTCTCCGAGCAGCTCGACTGGGCGACGCTGCTGTCATCGCAGCCCCTGCCGGCTGGTGACCGGGTCCTGGTGGCCAGCAACTCGGGCAGCCACGCCGCGGTGCTGGGCGACCTCGTGACCGCGCACGGCCTGCGGGTCGCGGGCGAGCCGCTCACGCTCGCGCCCACGATCGACGGCGACGGGATGCGCGCCGCCTTGTCCGATGCTGCAGCGCGGGCGGACTGGGACATGGCCGTGATCGGCTACGGGCCGTTCGGGAGGGACATCGGCACGGAGGCGGCGCAGGCCGTCGCCCGCCTCGCCGCTGACTCCGGGCGCACGGTCGTCGGCCTGGTGCTCGGCCGGACCGGTCTGCACCCGGAGTTGGCGACCACGACCTCCGCCGGTATCCCCGTGCATGTCCCCGGATTCCGTGAGAGCGCCGACGCGCTCCGGGCTCTCGCCGCCGCCCGGGGATACGCACGGCGTCGCGATAACCGACAGAGTCCGCGCGTGGAGGTCGTCGGTGCCCAGCGCCGGAAGGCACGCGCGCTTGCCCAGGCGGAACTCGCAGGGGTGTCCCGCGGCACCTCGGTGCGGCTGTCGACCGACCGGGCGAACGAGCTGCTCGCCGCCTATGGCATCGATGTCTGGCCGGCCACGAGAGTCTCCGATCTCGCGTCGGCTCGGGCCGCAGCCGCAGCGATCGGTTGGCCCGTGGCGCTGAAAGCAGCCGACGAGCTGTTGCGACACCGCGCCGACCTCGGGGGTGTGCGTCTCGACCTGTCCAGCGAGGCCGAGCTGACCGAGGCGTACCGATCGATCACCGCGCGCCTCACTGGCCTCGAGCGTCCCGGTGTCAGCCTCGAGGTCCAGCGCATGGCACCGACGGGCGCCGCCTGCGT
>NZ_JBMDXJ010000128.1:0-5143 GCF_048594945.1 Pseudactinotalea sp.
CATCCCGCTCGGCGAGACCGCGAACCAGGTGGCGCTCGCGCTGCGCGACGAGATCGCCGACCTCGAGTCCGCCGGCATCGGGATCATCCAGGTGGACGAGCCTGCGCTGCGGGAGCTGTTGCCGCTGCGCCGCGAGCAGCAACCCGCCTACCTCGACTGGTCGGTGCGCTCGTTCCGGCTCGCGACCGCCGGCGCCGGGGACGCCACCCAGGTGCACACGCACCTGTGCTACTCCGAGTTCGGTGAGGTCATCGGCGCGATCGACGGTCTCGACGCCGATGTCACCTCGGTCGAGGCGGCCCGTTCGCGCATGGAGATCCTGCCTGACATCGCTGGCTCCGGGTTTGCGCGCGGCATCGGCCCCGGCGTGTATGACATCCACTCGCCGCGCGTGCCCTCGACGACGGAGATCACGGAGCTGTTGAGTGCGGCGCTGGCTTCGGTCGGGGAACGCAAGCTGTGGGTGAATCCGGACTGCGGTCTCAAGACCCGCGGCTATGACGAGACGGTCGCGAGCCTGGAGAACCTCGTGGTGGCTGCCAGAACTGCCCGTGCTGCTTCCGCGTGAGCGTGCAAGACTGACAACCGGACCACGACTTCTGGGAGGTCAGCATGAAGGGCAAGGCAGCATTCATCCTCGGCGCCGCGGTGGGCTACGTGCTCGGGACTCGCGCAGGCCGGGAGCAGTTCGAGAAGATCAAGGCCAGCGCTCGGTCGGCGATGGATCACCCTGCCGTCAAGGACAAGGTGGCGCAGGCCGAGACGAAGATCAACGACGTCGTGCGTGAGCAGGGCGCCAAGGTCACCGACCAGGTCGCGAACATGGTCAAGGAGCGGTTCGCGAACGGCTCCACGCCACGCCCCGCGGCCACGACCGACGCGCCCGACGACGCCTCCAACGGTCCCACCAGTGCCTGGGACACGCCGGCACGCTGATCTTCTAGCGTTGGCTCCGTGGACACGGGGCCAGATCAGGAGACACCCGAGGCGCCGCCAGCGCCCCGACGGCGGCGTTGGTGGCGCTGGCCGGTGCGGGTGCTCGGAGGGCTGCTCGCGCTCGTGCTGGGCGTGATCGTCTGGTTCCAGTTCAGCGCGTGGCCCGGCGCGATGCTGATCCGGCACTCCGGGGCGTTCGGGGGCGGGGGCGCCGATCCGATCGCGCAGTACGTCCCCGACGACATCACGCGGCTGATCGATGTGGTCTACGACGACTCCGGGCCCGACGGCAGGCTCGACGTGTTCTACCCCGAGCCGGCGCAGGAGCCGTTGCCCACCGTGGTGTGGGTGCACGGCGGCGGCTTCGTGGCAGGCACCAAGGAAGGGCTGACCGAGTACCTCTCGGTACTGGCCTCGCACGGCTACACGATCGCCAGCATCGAGTACACCAAGGCGCCGGAGGGCACCTATCCCACGCCGGTGCTGCAGGTCAGTGACGCGTTGAGCTTCCTCGTGGCGAACGCCGACGAGTACCGCATCGATCCCGACCAGATCGTGCTGGCCGGCGACTCGGCGGGCGGGCACATCGCGGCACAGACGGCCATGACCATCGCCGAGCCGGACTATGCGGCCGCAGCCGGCTTGCCCTCGGCGCTGCCGGCGGAGTCGCTGCGCGGCACGATCCTGTGCAGCGCCGCCACCGATCCCAGGTTGGCCGACACCGCTAATCCCACGTGGGGCTTCTTCCTGCGCACCGTGCTGTGGGCGTACTCCGGTGAGAAGGACTTCCAGCACTCGGATGCCTTCCGGTGGGCCACGCTGCCGGAGCACGTGACCGAGGCGTTCCCGCCGTCGTTCATCACGACCGGGCCCTACGACCCGCTGCTCGCGCACTCCGAGGTGATGGTCGAGGCACTCCAGGATCAGGGCGTCGAGGTCGACACGCTGTTCTTCGACGCCGAGACCACCGACGCGAGCATCGGGCACGAGTACCAGATGGACCTGAGCACCCCCGAGGCGCGCACCGCGATGGAGCGCATGGTCGGTCTGCTCCGTGAGGTCACGCAGACGCCGCTGGTGCTCGAAGGCGTCAGCGACACCTGGTGATCAACCTGGTGATCAGGCGAGCGTCCACTCGCCGAATCGCACCAGCGTGAGCGCATCGAGGGCCAGCAGGTCGCGGTCGTCACGCCGTGCCTGTGCCTGCGGCGGCAGGTGGATCGTGCTCCGTGACGACAGCGGGAGCAGGTGCAGGGTGATCTCGGCGCCGTCCACGACGCCGGAGTCGGCGAGGTTCACCCACCAGGACGATCCGTCCCAGAATCTGTCGGACACAGCCCGGCCGTTGACGCGCAGCTCTCCGAGGTCGCCCGCCCAGTCGATCCGCAGGTAGGTCCGGTCTCCGGCCGCCCAGTCGGGCAGCGCGAGGCGCCAGATCGCGGCATGGCTCTCGACCCGGTCGGGTGTCGGTGCCGACTCCCGGTTCCGGAACTGGCCGTAGCCGGTCGGGACCGGCCCGACGGCGTCCCGCACCAGCTCGAGGCCGACCTCGCCCTCGCGGGGCTCGGCTCCGTGCTGCTCGAGCGGCACACCGATGAACGCGCGCCGCGCGGTGTCGTAGCGCTCGACGGCGGTGCTCGCCCCACCCGTGACCCGCACCGGGCCGGTCGCGGACCAGCGCAGTGTGGCAGGGCTGAGGTAGAGGGTCCGCTCGGGCGTCTCCCGCACCCAGGCCTGCTCGCTCTGCTCGGCGTCGAGCACGAGCACGTCGAGCTCGGCTCCAGCCTGGGTGAGACGCGCCGGGGCGAGCCCCGGCTCGAGCGGGTGCGCGACGCCGTCGACCGCGATCTCGGGTGCGAGACCAGGGTGAGCGGAGAGCACGAGGGTCGGGACGCCGTCGGGTGCGTCCAACACGGTGAGCAGCGACGCTGTGGCCCAGTCGATCCGGACCCCGCCCACCTGCAGGCCGACCGGCCAGCGTGCGAGCGTGCCTGGCGGGATCGAGACCGCGGCGCTCGGGAGCGTGACCGAGCCGGACGGGCGCCGAAGGCGGAAGCGGAGCGGTTCGCTGGGCGGCAACGGGTCGTAGTGAGGCTGGTGCCAGGCGATGAACAGCACCCCGTGGTCGCCGTCGCCGCGGTACGCCCAGCGGGGCGTCGTGGTGCTGGGCCAGGTGGCGAGCAGGTCGCCGAACGCCGCGAGGAACGCGTGCTGGCGGCGTAGTTCGGCGTGGCTCGGTGCGAGCAAGCCGGCCTCACCGATCGGCGCGTGGAAGTCGTACGACAGCCCCGGCAGATCGTTCGGGTAGCCCGTGGCGTGCGACTCCTGCAGGTTCGGCCGCGGGTTCGTGCCGCCCGCGTACATGTAATAGCCCTGCCAGGCGGAGCCGTTGCCGATCTTGGTGTGGGCCACGGCGGCGACGTCGAGCGCGGTCGGGAGGTTGCGGCGGTGGTAGGTCGTGGCCATGCCGCCGCCGAGCTCGCACGTGGCGGGCGGGACCCAGGTGCCGGGTTCGGTGACTGCGGCGGACCCGGGTGGCGCAGTGCGGACATCGGCACCGATGCCGGGGTCGTCCCAGATGTCGGTGAACGAGTAGTGGCTGCGGAACGTGGGGTCCCAGCCTGCGTCGGAGTCGACCCAGAAGCCGTCGCCGTAGCCACCGAACAGCGGCATCACTTCGGGCAGGGGGAGCTGTGCGCCGCCCCACGCGGTGGCGGTCCAGATCGGCGCGTGCAGGCCGGCGTCGCGGGCGAGGCGCTTGAGCGTGGCGAGGTGGCCCGGCTGGTCGTACAGCTCGTTGTCGAGCTGGATCCCGAGAATCGGGCCGCTCGGCCCGCACCGATCGGCCACTGCTGACCCGATCTGCGCGTACCACTCCGCCGCGAGCGCGAGGTAGGCGGGGTCGTCGGTGCGGTGCTCGACGTCGGCCTGCTGGACCCAGTCCGGGAAGCCGCCATTGCGTGCCTCGCCGTGGCACCACGGGCCGATCCGGAGCACCACGTCGAGCCCGACCTCTGCGCAGAGGTCCACGAACGCACCGAGGTCCAGGTTGCCGGTGAAGTCCGGTTCGCCGCGCGTGGGCACGTGGTGCAACCAGATCACGTAGGTCGCCACGACCGTGATGCCGCCGGCGGCCATCAGCTCCAGGCGCTCCCGCCAGCGCGCTCGCGGAACCCGCGAGTAGTGGATCTCGCCGCTGATCGGAATGGTGGGGACGCCCTCGATCGCGAGGGAGCGGTTGGTCAGCGCGAGACCGGGCCGGGCGTCCTCCTGGTTCACCATGGCCGGGCGACGCAGCGGTTCGGAGAACTCCGCGACGGTCAGATCGTGCGTGGTCATCCGTGGCAGCGTAGGGGAGAGTCCAGCGACGAGCTGTGCCGGTCCACCGTGAGGAACGCCGCGAGGTCGGCGAGCTCCCGGGTGGGTCGGTATCGGCGTGTCTCGTGACGTGGCAGTTTCAGGAATCAAGCTACGGCAGTATCAGGCTTCAAGCTACGGCAGTTCTAGGATTAAGCCCACGGCAGTTCTAGGATTCGCATAAGGTTGCGGGCATGGCGGATGTCGATGAACTGGTGAGTCGCCGGATCCTGGAGGTCGCGCTGGCGCGGCATCAGGAGAGCCCGGTGCTGCTCTTGGAAGGCCCCAGGACAGTGGGCAAGTCCACCCTGCTCACGCAACTGGCGCTCCAGGTCGGCGGCGCCGTGCTGGACCTCGACGATCTCGACACCCGTGCAGCGGTTGCGAGCGATCCGGCGACGATGATCGACGACACGCGCCCGGTCTTGATCGACGAGTATCAGCACGCCCCGGTTGTCCTCGATGCGATCAAGGCGCGCCTCAACAAGTCTGGTCATCCTGGACAGTTCATCTTGACCGGATCCGCACGACACGAGTCGCTCCCACGTGCGGCCCAGGCGCTCACGGGGCGGCTACAACGCCTTCCCGTCCTGCCGCTGGCTCAGAGCGAGATCAACCGGACCCGCCCAGACCTTCTTGGTCATCTCCTCTCCGAGCCCACGCGCTTCGTACGCGAGCAGCTACCCACGGCCACTCGCGAGGAGTACATCCGCTGCGTCGTGCGCGGTGGGTTTCCCCTCGCGCTGACGGCGGCCAGCGACCGGTCTCGTGGGCGGTGGATCGACGACTATGTGCGTCTGACGCTCGAACGTGACGTCCAGGACCTCGCGCAGGTGCGGCGAGCCCACAC
>NZ_JBMDXJ010000129.1:0-6120 GCF_048594945.1 Pseudactinotalea sp.
GCCGGTGCCCACGAGCACGCCGTCGGACCCGACCCTGACGGCGCCAGGCGCCAGGTACATCCGCACCATGGTGGGCACCACAGGGCCGATCTTGAACCGTGCGGTCTCGTGCGTGCTCCAGGCGCCGGGAGCCGGCGTGAGTCCGCGGATCCTCCGGTCGATCACGTGGCCCGGCAGGCGCCAGTCGATCTCCGCGTCGGCCGAGGTGAGCTGCGGTGCCATGCAGACGCCTTCGACCGACTGAGGAACGGGCTGGGCGCTGCCGTCGGCGATCGCGTCGAGCGTGCCGACGAGCAGCGGCGCCGCTGAGGTGGACAGCCGATCGAGCAGCGTTCCCGCGGTGTCGATCGGTCGGATCGACTCGGTCATCGAGCCGTACACGGGGCCGGTGTCCAGGCCTGCCTCGATGCGGAACGTGGACGCACCGGTGATCTCATCCCCGGCCATCAGAGCGTGCTGCACCGGTGCGGCACCGCGCCAGGCCGGCAGCAGCGAGAAGTGCAGATTCACCCACCCGTGCTCGAGCAACGACAGCGCCGGCTCACGCAGTAGCGCGCCGTAGGCCACCACGGCCGCCACGTCGGCCCCCAGTGACCGCAGCTCGCCGACGGTCTCGTCCGCATGCGGCTTGTTCGAGGTGATGACCGGCAGACCCGCTTCCAGCGCGCGCTCGTGCACGGGGCTCGGTGTCATCACCCGCTTGCGCCCGTGCGGTGCAGGCGGTCGAGTCAGCACTCCCACCACGTCGTGGTCGGACGAGAGCAACGCGTCCAACGCAGGGACAGCGACAGCGGGAGTCCCCGCAAACAACACACGCACAGCGAGCAAGTCTACGGAAGCACGCCGAGCGATCGGAGGTCGCGACGAAGACCCTCGACCCCCTCGAACAGGAGTGCGTGCAGACCGACCGAGGCTGCGCCGTCGACGTTGGCCTTCACATCATCGATGAAGACCGCCTGGTCCGGAACCAGGCCGAACCGCTCGATCAGCAGCTCGAAGATGGCCGGGTCGGGCTTGAGCATGCCCTCGCGGCCCGAGACGAGCAGGTCCTCGAGCATCCCGATCGCAGGAGCGGCCACCGGCGCATGATGCACCGTCTCCGCCGACCAGTTCGTCAGTCCGATCAGCCGCACGCCCCGCTCGACGAGCTCGGACACCAGCTCTTCCGTGCCCGGGATCGGCCCTGTGAGCGCGCCGGCGAAGTCGTTCCAGTAGGCGTCGAGCGTCGCCACGTGGTGCGGGGCGCGCTCGTGCAGTTCAGCGCGCGCGTCGGCGTAGGTGCGCCCCCCGTCGAGGCTGCGGTTCACCTGCTCGAACCTTGCCTCCTCAAGGAACGTCTCGATCTCGGCAGCCGAGAGTGTGCGCGACCATACGCGGCCGGGATCCCAACCGATGAGCACGTTGCCGAGATCGAAGACGACGGTGGTGATGGTGGGTGAGGTCACCACACCACCTCACCACATCTCACGCGGTCGGCGGCGACGTGGTCTCCCGCACCACCAGCGAGGTGGCGAGGTCGACGCGACGCAGCGGCGGCTCCTCGCCGCGAGCCAGTGCCACCAGCATCTGGGTCGCGGTGCGCGACATCGCGCGCAGCGGCTGCTCGATGGTGGTCAATCCCAGCCACTCGGTGAGCGGCACGTTGTCGTAGCCCACCACGGACAGGTCCTCGGGCACACGTCGCTTCAACTCTCGCGCCGCGCGCAGCACGCCCAGTGCCTGTACGTCCGAGCCGGCGAAGATGGCGGTCGGCGGATCAGGCTGGGTCAGCAAATCGCGGCCGTGCTCGTAGCCCATGTCGGCGTCGAAGTTGCCCCAGCGGACCAGGGACTCGTCGTAGGGCACGTTCGCCTCGGCGTGGGCGGAACGGTAACCATCCACACGCGCGCGCGAGCACAGCACGTCATCGGGACCGGAGATCATCCCGATCCGCCGGTGTCCGAGCCCGAGCAGATGCTGGGTCGCCGCCAGTCCACCGTTCCAGTTGTTGGACCCGACGGTCGGTACGTCCTTGGGCGGCTCGCCCTCGGTGTCGATCACCACGAACGGGATGGACCGTGACTCGAGCTGGTGACGTTGGGCCTCGCTGAGGCTGGACAGCACGAGCAGCACGCCGATGGGGCGCCGTGCGAGCACCGCATCGAGCCAGGCCTGCTCGGGCCGGTGCTTGCCTCCGAGCTCCGTGAGCACGACACCCACGCCGAGCTCGGCTGCCGCCGACTCCACGCCACGAATGATCTCCAGTCCCCACTCGTTCCCGAGCTCGTGGAAGCAGAGGTCGATCAACGGCGGACCCGTGCGTGTCGGACCGCGGGTGCGCCGGCGGTAGCTGTGGCGCGCGAGCACGGCCTCGACCCGCGTGCGCGTGGCCACCGAGACGTCGGGGCGGCCATTGAGGACCTTGGACACGGTCGGGACCGAGACTCCCGCCTCCTCCGCGATCAGGCCGATCGTCGCGCGCTGAGGCTCCACAGTCTTCCTCGCCATCCGACTTCTCCCCTTCGCCTCATGCGGACCGACTGTCGCAACTTTCGACGAAGGCTAGCAGCATCGCAGTCCGCGCCCGCCTTCGGGTCGGCTGCGGCGTCAGGGTTGACGGGATCGATTCATCCGACTACTTTGCCCAACTATCGGTCGCGCGATCGATAGTTGCGAAACGCGAGCACCTGGTGTGCTCTCAGACGAAGGAGTCCGATGGCGTCGACCACGCAGGATCTCGCCCACGCCATCGAGTGGCAGGACCCGCTGCGCTCCCCCGCAGACCGCGCCGCGATGCTGCTCGAGCAGATGACGCTTGAGGAGAAGGTCTCCCAGCTCGTGGGGCTGTGGGTGAACTCCAGCGCCGAGGGCGATGTCGCACCGCAACAGTCCGAGATGACTGGCGAGATCGACTGGAACACCGCGATTCGCGATGGTCTCGGTCAGCTCACCCGTCCGTTCGGGACCAGTCCGGTGGCCCCTGAGGTGGGTGCCCGAGCGCTCGCAGCGGCGCAGCGACAGATCGCCGATGCCAACCGCTTCGGTATCCCCGCACTCGTGCACGAGGAGTGTCTCGCCGGCTTCGCGGCCTGGCAGGCCACGTGCTACCCGGTCCCGCCCTCCTGGGGTGCGACCTTCGACCCGGAACTGGTCGAACGAATGGCGGCGCAGATCGGAGCGACGATGCGTGCCGCGGGGATCCATCAGGGCCTCGCACCGGTCCTCGACGTCACTCGCGACTACCGGTGGGGACGCGTCGAGGAGACGATCGGCGAGGACCCGTACCTGGTTGGCACCATCGGCACGGCGTACGTGAAGGGCCTCCAGAGCACCGGGGTGATTGCGACGCTCAAGCACTTCGCCGGCTACTCCGCCTCTCGCTCCGGCCGCAACCTCGCACCGGTGAGCATGGGCCCACGTGAGCTCGGCGACGTCATCCTGCCGCCCTTTGAGATGGCGGTACGTGAGGGCGACGTGCGCTCGGTGATGCACTCCTACTCGGAGATCGACGGCGTTCCGGCCGCGGGCAACGAGGCCCTGCTCACGGACCTGCTCCGTGGCGAGTGGGGTTTCGAGGGCGTGGTGGTCGCGGACTACTTCGGGGTCCGCTTCCTCGAGACCCAGCACCGGGTGGCCGCAACCACGGGCGAGGCGGCCGCGGTGGCGCTCCGAGCAGGCGTCGACGTCGAGCTCCCCACCGGTGACGCCTACGTAGGCCCTCTGCTCTCGGAGGTGCGTGCCGGGCGGGTGCCGGAGACGCTCGTGGATCGAGCTGCGTTGCGTGTCCTGACCCAGAAGGCCGAGCTCGGCCTGCTCGACGGCGACTGGTCGCCGGAGCCTGCCGGTCCCGTGGTGCTCGACGACCAGACCGGTGTTGCCCTCGCTCTCCGCCTCGCGCGCGAGGCGGTCGTGCTCGTCGAGAATCGCGACGGCGTTCTGCCCCTGGCATCCGACCGTTCGGTCGCGGTGGTCGGACCGTTGGCCGACGACCCGTACGCGATGCTCGGCTGCTACTCCTTCCCCGCCCACGTGGGTGTGCGCTTCGGCGCGGAGATCGGCGTGGAGATCCCCACGGTCCGCGAGGCGCTCGCCGGTCGCCGGGACGTGACCTATGCACGCGGCTGCGACGTCACCGACCCCGACACCTCCGGATTCGGCGACGCCGTGGCGGCGGCCGCGGGCGCCGACGTGTGCGTCGTCGCCGTGGGCGATCGTGCCGGTCTGTTCGGACGCGGAACCTCGGGCGAGGGGTGCGACGCCACGGACCTCCGGCTACCCGGGGTGCAGGCCGACCTGGTGGAGGCGCTGGTGGCGACCGGGACACCCGTGGTGGTCGTGCTGCTCACCGGCCGGCCCTACGCGCTCGGTGGATTGCTCGACAAGGTCGCAGGAGTGGTGCAGGCATTCTTCCCCGGCCAGCAAGGCGGCACGGCACTCGCCGAGATCCTGACCGGCGAGATCGCGCCGTCGGGAAGATTGCCGCTCTCCCTCCCCCGCGACCCCGGATCCCAGCCGTCGACCTACCTGAACCCACCGCTGGGACGTCGCTCCGCCGTCAGCAATATCGATCCGACACCGGCCTACCCGTTCGGGCACGGCCTCAGCTACACCTCCTTCGAGTGGAGCGACGCCGAGATCGTCGGCGGAGCGACGGAGTGGTCGGTCGACGACGCCGTGCAGGTGAGCGTGAGGGTGCGCAACACCGGCGATCGAGCTGCTGCCGAGGTGGTGCAGCTGTACCTGCACGACCGGGCCGCGCAGGTGACGCGCCCCGAGGTGCGCCTGATCGGCTTCGCTCGCGTTCCCCTGGATCCCGGAACCGCCGCCACCGTCACATTCGACGTGCCGGCCGATGTCACGGGGTTCACCGGTCGCCGCGGCCGACTCATCGTGGAACCCGGCGAGGTCGAGCTTCGACTCTCCCGCTCGAGCAGTCTCGCGGAGGCCGCGCTACCGCTCCGCCTCGTGGGTGAGGAACGCGAGCTCGGGGGCGATCGCCGGCTCAGCACCGACGTCCGCGTGGAGGGACCGTGAGCACCGACCTGACCCTCGACGCGTCCGGGCGCAACGCGACCGGCCTCGACACGGTCGCTCCCCCGATCAAGCCGCGCCGCCGCAAGCGTGGTAGCCGGCTGAGTTGGCGCGAGGCGCTGCGCAAGGACTGGCGGCTCTACACGTTCCTCATCCTGCCTGTGGTGTTCCTGGTCATCTTCAGGTACCTCCCGATGGCCGGCAACATCATCGCGTTCCGTCGGTTCCGGCCCGGTGGCTCGCTGTTCGGTGACTACTGGGTGGGCTTCTACTACTTCGAGATGTTCTGGAACGACCCGACGTTCTGGCGTGTCTTCACCAACACGCTGATCCTGGGTGCCCTGACGCTCGTGATCGTGTTCCCGCTCCCGATCGTTCTGGCGCTGCTGCTCAACGAGGTCCGTGCGCGGAAGTTCAAGCGTGCGGTCCAGACCATCACGTACCTGCCGCACTTCATGTCGATCGTCATCGTCGCCGGCATCGTGTTCCAACTGACGTCGCTCGACGGCACCATCAACCAGATCATCCGTGCCTTCGGCGGCGACGCGATCTCCTTCATGCAGCAGCCCCAGTGGTTCCGCAGCATCTACGTGGGATCGGAGATCTGGCAGACGGTCGGATGGGGCACGATCCTCTATCTCGCCGCGCTCACCACGATCGACGACCAGCTCTACGAGGCCTCTCGCATCGATGGCGCGAACCGTTGGCAGCAGACCTGGCACATCACCCTCCCGGGGATCCGGCCCACGATGATCGTGCTGCTGATCCTCAACATCGGGTCGTTCCTGGCGGTCGGGTTCGAGAAGATCCTGCTCCTGTACAACCCGCTCCTCTACCCGACGGCGGATGTCATCTCGACGTACCTGTATCGAGTCGGCATCGCTTCGGGCAGCTACTCGTACTCGACCGCGATAGGCCTGTTCGAGGCGATCATCGGCCTCGTCCTCGTCCTGTCCGCCAACGCGATCTCGCGCCGTGCCGTGGGGAGCTCACTGTGGTGACCACCGACCCGACCACGAAGGTCCCCGACATCGGCGCGGGCCGCCCCAAGAGGCGGGCCCTTAATGGAACCACCGGCTAACCGGTCTTAAGTAAAGTACAAACCACGTT
>NZ_JBMDXJ010000013.1:0-2324 GCF_048594945.1 Pseudactinotalea sp.
GCGCATGCCGGTGTCGAGTCGATCCTGGGCGGCAGCCGGCGCACGCCCGGCCTCCCGCCGCAGCCGACCCTCGCCTCGCAGCTGCGGGATCGCGGCTATCGCACCGGTCTGTTCGGCAAGTGGCACCTCGGCGCCGACGCCGCGTTCGCCCCGAGCCACTACGGATTCGACGAGACCTTCGGCTTCCGGGCGGGCTGCGTGGACTACTACTCCCACATCTTCTACTGGGGCGGGCACGACCCCGTCCACGACCTGTGGGACGGCGAGGAGGAGGTGTGGCGCAACGGCGAGTACCTCACCACCGTGATCGGGGAGCGGGCGAGCGAGTTCATCACCCGTCACGCCGGTGCGGAGCCGTTCTTCTGCTACGTCCCGTTCAACGCCCCGCACTACCCGATGCACGCACCCGCCGAGCACATGGAGCGCGTCGCCCACCTCCCGCCCGGCCGACGAGAGACCGCCGCGATGATCGCGGCGCTCGACGACGCGGTCGGGGAGATCCTCGGTGCGCTCGACCGGTCAGGGGCACGCGAGGACACGATCGTGCTGTTCTCCTCCGACAACGGCCCCTCCCGCGAGAGCCGCAACTGGCTGGGCGGTGAGGAGATCTCCTACGAGGGCGGCAGCGCCGGCGGGCTGCGCGGCGCGAAGGGCCGCGTGTTCGAGGGCGGGATCCGCGTGCCGGGGATCGTCTCCTGGCCCACGCAGCTGCCCGCCGGGGCGGAGACGGGCCAGGTGGGGCTCATGATGGACCTGCTGCCCACCCTCCTGCACGCGGCCGACGGGGCGGCCCCCGAGCTCGCTGACGTCGACGGGATCTCCCTCCTGGACGTGCTGCGCGACCCCGCAGCGGAGGCACCCGAGAGGACCGTGGCCTGGGCCTACGACGGACAAGTCGCCGTGCGCCGCGGCCGGTTCAAGCTCGTCGAGAATGCACGCGAGGGGATGGACCCGCCGGCCGTGGTGGCGCAGGCGCTGTACGACCTCGACGCGGATCCCGGGGAGCAGGTCGACGTTTCTGTGCCGGAGGCAGAGGTGTTCCGGGTGCTCACAGCGCATCTCGCGAGGTACCGACAGGCACTCGAGGAGCGGGGACGAGCTGCGACGTCGTAGGGCGAGATAGTGACTGTCCCTCGTGCCCTCGGTTCTATGCCGTCGGGAACGACCATGCTGTGTGAATGTCTCCCGACCCCACCTCCTGTTTCCACAAGGTCGAAGAGTGGTCGTCAGAGGTCACCCCGACATGCAACAGTCCAGAGTGCTCCTACGATGCGGAGCTCTGGTCACTGTGCCAAGAGGATCTCGTGCGTTGCATGGAGCTCCGCTGCTTGTGACGGATGGGGGAGATGATGATCGGTAACGTGCTGGGAGCCGTCGGGGTCACGGCCGTCGCAGCTGCTGTGGTCGGCAGGCAATGGAGGATCGCGATCTCCGAACAGTCGCTCACGCCGTGGCGGAGAGAGGCGTTGTATGGGGCATTCCAAGCCGTTCTCGCGGTCATCCTGTCCGTCGCGATACCAAGCTTTCCAGGTGGCTCACTGTTCGGAGCGGTCGTTTCGTTGGCCTTCTTCGTCGGACTCGTGACAGCGATCTGTGCGTGGCAGGTCGATGGCTTCGTCAAACGCCAGGGTGTCCTGACTCTTCGAAGAGCCCTGCCACGGGCGGTAGGGCGCTGGATCGATTTTGCACGTTCCACGGTCGTCGAGCTGTGGCGGAACCTCACGTCCAACAATTGGTCCGAAGTGAGACCTGAGGAGTTCACGACCAAGAGGTTTGAAGGGCTTCGTGGCTTCATCGGCCTCTACGTGGTCTTGTTTCTCTTGGCTCTCGCCGTGGGGACTCTCGGGCTCACCGCGTCTGTGCTCATGAGTTCCGATCCGGCCTCCGAGTCCGTCTCGGCTGCGGCTTCCCTCAACGTTGTGCTGATCGCCGCTCATGCAGTTCTGGCGGTGTTGATGCTGGTGGCGTTACTCGCGCTGGGCCGGTTGACGAACGTCATCAAGGTGCCGCTGTCCCCGGCTTGGGCGCTCCGAGGAGGGGCGGAAGCGGTGGGGTGGGGGACAGCGGCTGGAGCGCTCTTCGGCGCGCTGATCCCGTTGCTGCTGACTTTCGAGCCTCTAGCGATCATCTTCGGGGCCGGGCCGGAAGGTGACGTGATCTATGAACCGAGCATCATCGTCGAGCTCTCCGCGATCGGGGCTGTCGGAGGGCTACTCGTCGGGGCTGCGATGATGCAATCCCTGCTCTTGCCGAGTGCAGAGAATCTGCTCGTTCGTCGCGTGATCGGACCCGTGCTCTACATTCCGATCATCCTGGTCACCTCG
>NZ_JBMDXJ010000130.1:0-9953 GCF_048594945.1 Pseudactinotalea sp.
GTCGACGAAGGGGCTGGACATGTCGAGGCGGCGGCCGCTGGAGACGAGCATCCGCTCGACGATCCCGTGCACCTCGTCATCGGTGAGCACGATCGTGGTCAGCTCGCTGCGCCCGTTCCTGGCCACGAAGACCTGCGAGGGGCGTCAAGTCACTTAGGTGTCTCCAACGAAAGATGCCCGCCCACTGCGCGAACAGTGGCGGGCGTGGGCAACACCTGATGAGAGGCATCGCCATGCACAACGATACCCGTACCCCCGCACCCATCGCAGACGCGCCCGGGGACGTGACGACGCGCGCGATCCCCCTGGACGGCGGAACAGCGATTGTCGAGCACGTCGAGGACCGCGTAGAGCTGACCATCCGGCTCGGAGAGAGGATCGTCTGCGGGCTCGCGCTCACCGCACTTGAGGCCGCTGCGATTGGCCGTGCGCTCCACTCCCCCGACGGGGCGACGACCGGCGACCTGTTCCATGTGGCCGACACTCTCGGCGTGAACGCGGGCGACATCCTCCGCTTGCGGGAGACAGCCCACGCGTGACCTCCTGAGCGCTCTACGCGCCCCACAGCCGCCCGGAACACACACGGGCGCTCTGCGGGGCGTCTAGAGCCGTTCAGGCGGTTCTACGCGTGCCTTCACGGCTTCCCACGCGGCCCCGTGCACAGGGGCAAGATCAGGCAAGCACGGCTAGAGAACAATCCACCAGAACCGCCCGGAGCCGGGGCGGCGTAGCGCACGAGGACCATGCGCACGAGGGGCGGCGTTAGGCGCATCGCTACGGCGGTGGGCCTTCTCGTCGTGTCACCAGCGGTAGACGGAGCGGGGGCCGTGGGAGATTTCCGGGGTGGGGACCAAGCAAAGGCGGGCCGTAGGCTGCGACCGCAACTAGGCAGTCACCGGCAACCGCAGGACTCCATCGGCCCCGGCATCGGTACCTCGCCCGCACACCCCGGCACGCGCACGGCATCGCAGCCCCGGCACCGATACGTCAGATGCCCGCCCGACTCGCCAGCCGCCGCGCACCGGCAGAACCGCCAGCCCACCATCGCCCGCACCTCGCCACACCGGCACGGGCCAGGATCGGGGACAGCCCAGCCGTGCGGGGTGCGGATCAGATCAGGCATGCGGACGATGATGCAGCGAGGGGCCGACAACGCAAGAAAGCGCCCCTGCCTGGACCGTGAAGGCCAGGACAAGGGGCGCTCGTGCCGGTCAGAGGAACCGCTGCCCTCCCGGCTTGCTCCCACCCTCGGACGACTTGTCCTCAGGTGCCTTGTTGCTCATCACGAGCGCGTAAGCCTCAGCGAGAGTCTTCAGGAGGTCAGGTGTGGGGGTTTTTTCTGCGCGACTCTTGATCGCCTGAAGTAGCGCCCCCTCGGTCTGTCTCTTCAGTGCGGCCCGCTGCTCAGTCGGACTCTTCTCCTGCTCTTCCATCTTTCCAACCTCTCCGTCGACTTGGGCGACCGTCGCCACTAACTTGGACATTAGCCCCGACCCCCGACCCTCGCGGCCAGTCCGCAAGATCAGTCGTCGGCATGCTCGGCGGTTGCAACCGAACGCAGCGGCTTCCGGGTCGCGGACCTGCGGGCGATCAACGCGTCAAGCTCGGTCCCGCCCGCCTCACGCACCGCCGACGCAGCGAGGTCCCCGTCAGTGATCGACTCGATCAGTTCACGATGCATCCGCTGCTCCTCCAACACGACCAGCCGCGCATACAGCGCTTCACGCCGCGCCGACAGGGACGAGAGCGCCGTCGCAGGAGTGGACGGGGAGCCCATCGCCGCGACCACCGCCCGATAGTTGCTCCTGGTCTCCTCCAACTCGGACGGCAACTCGAACACGTCAGACACCGGCACTTCCTCCACGCCCACGTCCTCCCGCGCCCCGTTCCGACGCTCACGCCGATAGTCCCGCCACGCCACGACGCACTGCTCACACAACGGGTCACCCGCCCGCTGATGACGCCGAACAGCCGCAATCGTCCCGTGCGGCTTCAGTTCCTTCTTCCCCATGGTTCCTCCCATTAATGACACCGATTCCCAACAAGCCCAACACCCGCAACCACCAGCACCAACACCCCAAACAGCCCCGCACGGCATGGTGACCGTTCATATGGCCTCTTCGGATCTAGCAATGGGGCGGAAGCGAAGTCGCGACGGGGAGGGGAGGGGGTGCGGGCCAGGGGTCTGACCTGCGCGTTCCCTCCCCGGCCCGGTCGGTCAGATCAGAGACACGAGCGCTTCGCCGTCTCGGAGCTGGACAGTGCTGGTCGGCTCGTCGTCTTCGGGGTCCACGGTTACGGAGCGGACCCCGATGTTTCCTCGGATGTGCTGAACTTCGAGGGGCCTCGGCTCGCGGTACGGGCAGTGCTCGCCCAGGTCGGCGGCTCGCAGGTCCACGTCCAGTGCGATCAGCGCGCTCCACTTGTTGCACCGATTGTCGTTCGCGTTCCATGCTTCGTAGACGCGGCGACGATGAGCAGACTTCGGATCGGTGAGCAGTCCGATCAGTGCAGGCTCGCCCTTCACGTTGGCCCCGGCGAGTAGCGCGGCGTCGGCCAGGATGGGGGCGAGGGTGTCGAGCTTCCCGGCGATCAGCTCAGCCTCCAACCATGCGCGGCGCGTGTCCTCGTCGGCAGAGACAAGGTTCTTCGCGTCGCTCTCAGGGTCGATGATCTGTGCGAGGCGCACGAACTCTGCGGCGGCGGTGTTGTACTGCTCCGCGAGCTTGGCGTAGTTCTTGCCTGCCTGCGGTGAGTACGCGGCTCGGAGTGCGGAGTATGCGGCGGGGGCGACGCTGTTCCGTACGGTGGCGAGCTGGGGTGCGGTCGCGGCCTCGGTGATCAGGGCGGCGGCTCGGAGGGTGGCGAGCGTGTCCTCGTCTGCACCATCGGCGTATGCGTTGGTGAGGGCGGTCATGGGTGACGCGTTCGATGCCTCGATCCATGCGTCCCAGCGCTGTTCTGCCTTGCGGTACGCGGCGGGGATGGTGCCGCCGTGCTCAGCGATGCGGGCCACTCGGGCACGGTGCTCGCTGATGCGGCCAACGTCTCCGGCTGCGCCCCGGGTAAGGATAGCGATTTCGTTATTCATATTGTGCATTCCTGTTCGGTAGTAGGTACTGCTGTTATTGGGGGTGTTTTAGAGTCGTTCGCCGGTAAGTGTGTGCGCGCCCAGTGCTCGTGCTAGGGAGTGGTCGTCGTTGAGGCCGTATGCTCCGGGTCCGCCGATTGCTTGGCTTAGCGCCGCTTCGACGGGGACGTGCTGCGGCTGCTGCTCCTCGTCCTCCTTCGGCTCCTGCTGTACTCCCATGTCTCCGAGTGCTCGCCGGATTGCTGCCTCGATTGTTTCGTGGCGGTTCATGCTGCTTCTCCTTCTTGTGCTTCCAGCCAATCGATTAGCTGGTTGGTTAGGTCTGTGACGTCTTCGGTGTCGATGAAGACGTATGCGTGTCTGGTTTTGATCTTTACGCCGTCGCGTGCTGTTAGTGCTCCCTTGTCCCACGTGTACCGGCTGATCTGATATCTGCTCACTCGCCCTCCTGCTCTGCTCGCTGCTCTAGCTGCTCGAACCAATCGATGGCGTAGTCTGCGAAGGGCGGTATTTGATGCCGGTACAGGCGGACCGTGTTCTGGCCCTGCCTGAGTTCCACGCCGTCCGGGATCGCTTTGATGGATGCTGTTCCGGTCACTGGTCCTCCTGTCGGTTCTGTGCGGCCTTTAACGCGGTGTTCTCGGCTCGGAGTGCCTTGACGGTGTTCTCGGCCCGTCTGGCGCGCGCCAGGACTCGCCTGTAGGCCGTGAGGGGATCACCTACGGGGTGCGGGCGGGCCACTCGGTCTCCTCGTACTCTCATGCGTTGCCCGCAAAGATTCCAAAGTTGATACGCCGGAACTGATCTGCCGCCATTGACGCGGCCTCGGGCGTATCGTGCAATCCGAGGTAGTGATTCCTGCGTTCTAGCGTCACCTGCGCTACATACTTGCGACCGTTGCGGGTGACGCCGCGCGGGAGGTCTCTGCCAGGATTTGCACCATTTCGATAGCGGTTGTTCTGTGCGCGGGTGGCGAGGCGGAGGTGATCGACGTTTACGCACATCCGTTCCCAGCACGTGTGGTCGATGACCATGCCGTCCGGTATCGGGCCGTTTGCGCGCTCCCACGCGTAGCGGTGGGCCAGCATGTGCTTCCCGTTGACACGGAGAGAGCCGTAGCCGGTTGTCGTGTAACCGGTCCAGACGATGCAATCGGTCCACACGAGCGGCTCCGTGCGCGCCTCGAAAGCTTCCTCCGGGTCCCGGGCGTACAGCTTGACCGGGTGACGGGCGTCGCCGTACTTTCGCCAGCGTTGCCAGTGAGTATCACAAAAACCACGCGCCTTACGCGTCCGCTCGCAGTCGTCAATACTGCAGGTATTCACTCGGCCTCCTCGTCTTCAAGCTCGATTAGATCCTCGATCAGCGTCCCCATATGCTGCGGGCGGACGATGACGCGCTGTCCTGCCGCGCTGATCGTGACGGCCTGCTCCCCGTTGCGGAGCCGCAGGGTGCCGACGCTCGGACGGACCAGAGCGGGAGTGAAAGCGGTCATCGGGGCTGCTCCTGACTGTCGATGTATCGGTTGATCTGCCGGTCGATGAATAGCTTCATGAGGTCGGCTGCGATAATGAGTTGAATCTCGGATCGGGTCACGTGTTGTCTTCCTCTCGGACGTGCTGGATTAGTCGTTCGGTCAATGCGTCGAGTTCATCGCGGATGATTCGTTGAATGGTCGCTTCCCGTTGCGGGCGATCCTCGGTTCTCGATAATCGAGCTGTTGCCATTCGTGTTCCTGTTCTGCTAGCTGAAGTCGTCCGTGCTCGGTGAGCCGGTACATGTTGCCTCGGTAGTTGGTTTGCCACGCTCCGATGATTGGTCCTTTCGGGCATGAAGAGAGCCCCTGCCGGTTTGGCGAGGGGCTCGGATGAGGGGGGCGTGTAGGGTGATGTAGGGTGAAAAGCAAAGTTCTACACGAGCAGGTTCTTAGATAGTTTGCTTTTCAGGGTGCACTACCCTGCACTATTGCAGGTCAGGCTGCTTTCGGGGGATTGTGGACGTGCCACGCGGGCACCGCTACTCCCCTCCATCGGACGCCCTTGCTGCTACGCCCCGAGGTGTACCCAAGCCGCTTCAGCTCCTTGGCGAACCACTTTTGGTCGTTCGTCTTTGCGCCGTTCTGGCTCGCCCACTTGCTCCATGCGGAGAACAGGTCAGAGGCCGACGCGAAGAGTTCATCGCCCGTGAAGCACTCGTCCTCGATGAACTGCTTCACGTCGTCAGAGTCGTCGCGGTAGCCGCTCGTGGCTCGGGTGACGCTCTCGGGGGTGCCCATGCCCCCGTTGTCCTCGTAGGCGAACCATCCTTCGACGGCCCACGTCAGGATCGCGTCTGCGGCTAGCTCGAGGCGGTCGGGGAGCTTCCCGTCTCGCTCGTGTGGCGGGATCACCACGTCGAAGGGGATCACGCGGATTCGCCGCCAGACGGCGGGATCGTTGGCGTTCACCTCGGGCATGTGGTTTGTGACGTAGAGAATCTGGTGCGATGGCTTCCAGGTGACGGGATCGGAGTAGAGGCCGCGTGTGGTCATCTGGTCTCCTCCCGTGAGGCGCTTCATTTTCGCGGCGTCGAGTCGCTGCCCCTCCTCGGTCTCAGAACCGACAACAAGACGCGCCCCCATGAGCTGCAGTAGCTCGGGGTCGGGTCCGCCCTTCTTCCCCCCGCCCAGCAACATGTTCGGGTCGATGACGATTCCGTAGTCGCCCAGCGCGTGGACGAGTGCCCCGTAGGCGGTGCCCTTGCCGTTCGCTCCGGTGCCCGTGAGGATCGGGAAGAGGTGTTCGCGGACCGCGCCGTAGATTGCCTGTCCGGCGACGCGCTGTAGGTAGGCGCGCTCCTCGTCGTCGGGGAGAATCTGTGCGAGGAAGTCGAGCCAATCGCGGGACTTCTCCGTCGGCGCGTAGGCACCTCGGGCGACGCGTGTGATCCGGTCTGCGGGGTCGTGAGGGCGGACCTCGCGCGTGCGGAGGTCGAGTGTTCCGTTCGCGCAGTTGATCAGGTATGGGTCGGCGTCGAGCTCGTCCACGCCGACCCGGATGCCTGGGAGGGCAGACGCGATCCTCAGCACGCCGTCGATCCCGTTCGCGGACTCAGACTTGCGGACATCCAGACGTAGGTCGTGGTCTGAGATTGAGTCGGCCAGTGCCGCGCGGAGTACGTCGAGGACGGCGGTGGTGGTCGCGCCCTTCTGGTCTGCGGCCCAGCGCTTCCCGTCCCATACGCGCCATCCGAGCCCGTTCACGTACATGAGGCGGTGCCTGTAGCGATTGGCGAATCGGTAGGCGATGCGCGCCTGTCCGCGATGCTGCTCGCCTACGGTGAGGTCTTGCGCCTCGTGGATTCGGTCGTATTCTGCGGCTGTCTCAGCTTCCCATGCTGCTGCACGAGCGGCTTCCTCTTCGAAGATGTCTGTCATTCATCGTTCCTTATTGCTCAGTGTCGGTTCGTGTATTCGGTTACCGCGTCGAGGGCGAATGCGAGGGGGCCGCGTCCGTCGGGGTGTGCGGGTCCCCACGCCTCGGCCCACATGCGGGTAGTAACGTCTGCGTACTTCTGTCGGGTTTCCTCGGTGCGGCGTGCGTCCATGACGGCCGGGCCGGGACCGAATGACCACGACATCTCGCCGGGGTGGCGGTTCATCGGTGGGCCTTTCTGGTGCCGGGGCGGAGTGCTCGGGTGATCTCTTCGCGGCGCTGGTCGGTGATCTTCGGGGCGCGGGCGAGAGTGGCGGCGACGTAGTTGTCGAGTGCGTCGGTGGTCATGCGGTCTCCTGAATCTCGGCGTCGGCTGCGTTGAGTGCTTCGGTGGCGCGGGTGATGTCTCGGACGGCCTGGTGGCGCTTGAGCGCTAGGCGGGCGTAGTAGGCGCTGCGGGCGTGCTCTACGCGGCGTGCGCGCTCCTCGACGCCGAGGAGTCGGTGGGGGTCCACTTCGTTCTCGAATCGGGCCTGCAGGGCAGCGCGCGCTTTCGCGGTGCGGGCGGCTCGGTCGCTGGTGCTGGCCCAGGACTCGTGAGCGGCTACCTGTGCGGCGAGTCGGCGCGTGGTGGGGTCGGACATGGCGGGTGCTCCGTTCTCCCGTTTCCGGGCATAGAAAAAGCCGCCACGGTGTCGTGACGGCTTGCGGTGGGTGCTGGGTGAAAGGTGCTTCTACTAGTAGGGGCGCGATGTCAGGTTTTTCCTGCGCGTTTGCTTTTCTGGACACACGCCACGGGGTGACCGTTACGCGACCGTTACGTTGTGCGGCTCCATCGGCGTACAGCGCATGATCGGGCGCATGAAAAAGGCCCCACCGGATCGGTGAGGCTCAAGGGGTGCAAGCGGACAGTGCCCCTCGTTATACCCGGAAAACTGTGACAGTCCCCTTCTCTAGGGGGCGAAAAGCGTTACAGCGCCCTTCAGTAAGGGGCCAAAAGTGTCACAGCCCCCTCTACCAGGGGGCCAGAACTGTTACGAGCTACGCGGGCGTCGAGGCGGGATGCCCCTCACCTAGTACCGAACAGTGTTACAGGGTGCGGACTGCTCGACGCACAGTGCACGAGCCCCTCACCTATGACGGTGGAGTGTCACACCCCTTCACTAAGCCCCAAAAACTGTGACAGCCCCTCACCTCTAATGGTCAGGTGTTACGGGCGCATGCTCGGTGGAGTGACCTGCGGAAACATGCCCTCACCCTTAGTGGTGGGCCGTGAGATTCACCTGCGGGTTTGTGATCGCGAGGCTATTTGTTGTGTGACAAGAAATCTAACCGCAACATTCGACAGCGGGAAGACGCTGTTACGTGCACCCGTAGGTGGGCGTGTCGCCATGCTCGATCCCGGACTCGATGACCTCAGGTGCAAGGCGGGACAGTTCGTAGAGCGAGCGGGCGGCGGTCGGCAGATTCAAGCAATTGCTTGGATTTGCCAGGGCCGGGTTTGCTCCGACCGCCATGAGCTGACGGGCAACCTGGTCATTGATGCCGACCTCCCGGAGCAGCGGCAACCACTCGCCGTGCTGCACGTCGGCCTTCGCGGCGATCAGGTGCTTGCCCGCCGAGACGATGCCCTCTCACGGAGGGGCCAACCCTGTGACGGGGCGGCTCCGGCGCGGCGTGCACACCCTCTCGCTGTACCGCCAGAACCGTTACACCCCCTCACTATTAGGGGAATAGTGTGACGGCCTTTACTCTCTGACCTGCACAAACGTCGCGTGTTCACCTGCCGTTCACCTGGCACGCACAGAATCTCTACATCCCACAGCGTCGATAGGCTGTAAGTTGCACCCGCGTATGGGCGTGTCGTGCGCGGTGCTCTCACGCTTTCCAGTCGATGCGCACTTCCTCGGGCTTGAACCGCTGACCCGGCCCGGACGGCAACACCGTCACCTCACACAGCGCCCGGATGATCGACCGTTTCTGCTCCAACGGGGACGCCTCCCACGCTGCCGCCGCGCCCTTCCCCGTCGCTCCGGCAACAGTCGGATTAGGTGCCGTCGCCAGCACGCGCCGCTCTGCCTTAGCGAGGTCCGCCTCTAACGTCTCCGTGATCCGTGCGAGCTGCCGTGCGTTGATCCTTCCCGCCGCGTACTCGTCCGCTGCCGTGTCCATCCGCGCCGTGAGAGCGTCCCGAGCCTCACGTGCCGCCTGATGCTCCCCCGGATCAACGTCGGCCAGGTCAAGGTCCAGCGACTCAAGCCGTGCAACGATCACCGCCTGCACTACCGCGTCCACAGGCTCCATAAGCCTCGTGAGGCGCGTGCAATCCGGGCACATGTACGCCGGGGCACGCTTACGGCTCACATGCACCTTCGGGCGGAGCTTCGCGCCACAGCGGCCACACAACGCAATCCCGGACAGCAGATAGCGGGGCGCGGTGCCCCTGGTGTGGAACCGTCCCGGCGCGTCGAGGATCGCCTGCGCACGGTCGAACGTCTCCATATCCACTAGCGGCTCCCACTCCCCCGCTCCGAGCCGCTCACCCTTGTAGACGCGGATACCGGCATAGACGGGGCGGCGCAGCATGTTCCCCAGCACGGACCCGACAATCCGGTTCCCGCGCCTGCCCTTCACCCCTGCGGCGTCCATCTCCAAGCTGATCTGTCGGAGAGTGTCACCGGCCAGGAGACGCGCGTAAGCGTCACGCACCCAGCCCGCCTCCGGCTCGTACGGCACGAGCATCCCCAACGTTCCGCCGTTCCGAGGCACTTCACGTCGCTCATAGCCGAACGGGGTCGGTCCGACCGTCGAGAGTCCTTCGCGGGCCGTCTGCTCCGCTTTACGGGCGATCCTGCGCCCCATCTGCTCCGCTTCATGTCGCGCCACGCTGCCCTTGATCCTGGCCGTTAGACGGCCCTGTGGAGTCGCTAGGTCAATCTCGCCACCGACCGACGCGAGCGAGAGGCCGTGACGGTCGGCGAGGTCGATGAACGTTTCCAGCTCGGCGGGCTTGCGAGTGAGCCGATCCACGTCCCACACGATCACCGCGTCGATCCGGCCCTGCTCCACATCGTCGAGGAGGCGCACGTACTCGGGTCGCGGCTTGCTCTTGGACGCGCTGACGTTGTTGTCCACGTACTCGTCCATGACCGTCCAGCCGCGCCGCTGAGCTTCGGCAGTGCAGTCGTCTATCTGCCTGCCCACACCGAGCGCGGAGCCGTCGTCGAGAGAGATTCGGGCGTAGATGCCCGCGCGCCGTCCAGTCATGGTGCTACTCTACTCGCAGCGAGACACCTAACCTTCTTAGAAGGGCGAGTTCAGCCAGATCTCCTCCACGCCCGGGTCGTCCAGCATCTCCTGGAGCGGGCCGAAGCCGCCGATCCTGGCGGCGACCTGCGCGACCATCGTGTCGTCGTCGTGCAGCACCGGCACCTCGCCCGAGGAGGAGC